>JBEKCP010000371.1:0-6278 GCA_050014815.1 Thermoguttaceae bacterium
TCCGAGCAGGTAACGATTGCCGCCCTGAACGGGCCGGAGAGCATCGTTATCTCGGGCGACGAGCCGGTGGTCTGCCAGGTGCTCGCCCGATTCGAGGGCGAGGGCGTCAAGTCCAAGAAGCTGGTGACTTCGCACGCCTTCCATTCCCGCCGGATGGATTCGATCCTCGACGAGCTCGGCCAGGTTGCCCGGTCGGTAAAATGCTCGTCGCCGAAGATTCCGATGATTTCCAATCTGACGGGGCGGGCGGCCGACGCATCCACGTACGCCGATCCGGCATATTGGAGCCGCCATGCCCGCCGGCCGGTGCGGTTCGCCGATGGCATGCAGGCGCTGGCCGAGTGCGGCTGCGAGTTGTTCCTGGAGATCGGTCCGGCGCCCGTCTTGATCGGCATGGGGAAGCACTGCCTGCCGGACGGCCGCTACGCGTGGTTGCCCTCTCTGCGGCCGGGGCGCGGCGAGTGGCAAACGCTCCTGGACAGTCTGGCCCAGTTGTATGTGCGGGGCGCGAAGATCGACTGGGCGGGCTTCGACCGCGACTACGGGCCGCGGAAGACGGAACTGCCCACCTACCCGTTCCAGAGGCGGCGGTACTGGGCGGCCGCGGCCGACGGCGCCGCGCGTCAAGGCCCGTCGTCGCCGTTGGGCGGCGGCCGCCTCCTGCACCCGCTGTTGGGCCGCCGCCTGGTCGCTGCATCGAGCGAGCAGATCTTCGAGTCGCAGATGACCGCCACTCGGCCGGCGCTCCTCGGCGATCACAAGATCCAAGGCATGGCGGTGATGCCCGGCGCCGGCTACCTGGAAATGGCCCTGGCCGCCTCGGCCGCGGTACACGGCAAGCCTTGGATCGTGTGCGGCGCAACGCTGATCGAGCCGCTCGTGTTGGACAAGTCGCCGAAGACGGTCCAGACCATTCTCTCGCCGGACGGCCCCGGCGCGGCCTCGTTCCGCATCGTCAGCGTGACACAGCCGGACGGCGACGCGGAGCCGGTCTTCACGACGCTCGCCGCGGGCCGGCTCGAATCGCCGCGCGACGGCGCCGCGCCTGCGATCGACCTCGATAGGGAGCGCCGCCGCTTTACCGCCGAGCCCCGCGACGTGCAATGGCAGATCGAGGCCCTCCGCAAGTCCGGGCTGGAGCCGGGGCCCACCTTCCATTGGACCCCCCGCCACTGGTCCGCCGAAAGCGAGGGGCTGGCCGAGCTCCGCGCCCCACGCGACGCCGACCGGCTGGACGATTACCAGGTCCATCCGGGCTTGCTCGACAGCGGCTTCCAGGTGCTCGGGGCCCTGTTGCCCGGCGCCGGCGAAGGAATCGACGCTTACGTGCCGATGGGCGTGGATCGGATCCAGGTGTACGATCGCCCGCGGGAGCCGGCCTGGTGGCGGGCCTCGCTCACGTCGCTCAAGGGCAAAGTGGCGGTGGGCGATATCCAACTGCTGGACAGCTCGGGTCGAGTGCTCGTCAGGCTGGAGGGCGTGCGGTTGCGCCGCGTGCCGCGCGACTGGCTCGCCCGCCGGCTGGCCGGACCGCTTCCCGACTGGTGTTATGAATTGGCCTGGCCGCTGCAACCGCTCGATCCTCCGCCGGACCAGGCGGAGATCGAGCCCGCACGCTACCTGGTCTTCGACTCGCTGGACGGCGTTGGAGCCGCCTTGGTCGAGCGGCTGGAGATGAAAGGCCACCGCTGGACGCTCGTGCCGGCGGACCTTGATCCCGAAGTGCGAGGCACGGCGGTGCGGGACTTCCTGGCCAGCACCGAGCCGGGACGCTGCCACATCGTTTATCTCTCGGGCCTGGAGGCCGACGGCCGGCAAGCCGCGCCCGACTTCGAAGCGGCCCGGCGGCACGGCTGGGGCGGCATATTGGACGTGGTACACGCGTTGGCCGAGTCGGGCGGGGCCGACTCGCCGCGCCTGTGGTTGGTCACTCGCGGCGCCCAGGCCGCGGGAGATCGTTCGGCGCCGCTGGGCCTGGCCCAATCGCCGATCTGGGGACTCGGGGGAGTGGTTGCAACGGAGTATCCCGCCCTGGCCTGCACGCGCGTCGATCTTGACGCGGAGGATCGGCACAACGCGCCCGACCAACTGGCCGAAGAGCTTTGCTGGGGGCAAGACGAGGACCAGATCGTCTACCGCGGCGGCGAGCGCCGCGTCGCTCGGTTCCGGCGCCTACGGTACGGCGAGGCCGGCGCCCTGCAGATTCCCGACGGCCAGCCCTACCGCCTCGAGATCACCTCGCGCGGTCAACTCGATAACGTTGCTTTGCGTCCGGCGGAGCGCCGGTCGCCGGGTCCGGGAGAAGTCGAGATCCGGGTGCATGCGACCGGGCTGAACTTCCGCGACGTGCTGAACGTGCTGGACCTCTACCCCGGCGATCCGGGTCCGCTGGGCGGCGAGTGCGCGGGCGAGATCGCCGCCGTCGGCGCGGGGGTGGAACACCTCAAGCCGGGGGACGAGGTCGTCGCGCTCGCTCCGGCCAGTTTCGCCAGTTACGTGCTGACCCTGGCCGAGTTCGTCGCTCCCAAACCGGGGCACCTCGGCTTCGAGGAAGCCGCCACGATCCCCATCTGCTTCTTGACCGCCGAGCTCGCCCTCCGCCGGCTGGGCCAGTTGCGCGAGGGCCAGCGCGTGCTGATCCACGCCGCCTCCGGCGGCGTCGGGCTGGCGGCCATCCAGATCGCGCGACGGGCCGGCGCGGAGATCTTCGCCACGGCGGGCAGCCCGCGCAAGCGGGAGTACCTCAAGTCGCTCGGCATCCGGCACGTCATGGATTCCCGCTCGCTGGAGTTCCGGGAAGAGATCATGAAGGCCACCGGCGGCGAGGGAATCGACCTGGTCCTGAACTCGCTGACCGGCGAGGCGATCGCCGCCGGCCTTTCCGTGCTGCGTCCCGGCGGGCGCTTCATGGAACTTGGCAAGACCGACCTCTGGGACCAGGAGCGGGTAAACCAGTTCAGGCCGGGCGTGACGTTCTTCCCGATCGCCCTGGACCGGATGATGGCCGAGCAGCCCGAGGAGGTCGGCCAACTGATGCGCGAAGTGCTGCCGGAGTTTGCCGAGCGGAAGCTCGATGCGCTGCCGCTGCGGGCGTTTCGCATCGAGCGCGCGGTCGACGCGCTGCGGCACATGGCGCGTGCTGAGCACATCGGCAAGGTGGTGATCCGGGCCGCCGCGCCCGCCGACCATGCGGACCGCGGATTCTCCGTCCGCGAAGACGGCACGTACCTGGTCACCGGCGGTCTGGGCGGCCTGGGCCTGAAGGTGGCCCGCTGGCTGGCGGACCGCGGGGCCCGCCACCTCGTGCTGGTGGGCCGGTCCGGAGTGTCGGCGGAGGCAAGGCCCCAGCTCGACGAGCTCCAGAAGGCCGGCGTCCGCGTCGCGGTCCGCTCGTGTAACGTGGGCAATCGGGAGGAGGTTGCCGGCTTGCTTTCGGGAATCCGCGGAGAGATGCCGCCCTTGCGGGGCGTCTTCCACCTGGCCGGCGTGCTGGACGACGGCGTCCTTCGCGAGCAGACGCGGGAGCGGTTCGACCGGGTGATGGCCTCCAAGGTGCTCGGCGCATGGAACTTGCACGAGCTTACCCGCGACCTGCCGCTGGACCTGTTCGTGCTGTTCTCGTCTGCCGCGGCGCTGTTGCGCTCGCCGGGGCAGAGCAACTACGCCGCCGCGAACTGCTTCCTCGACGCGCTGGCCCATCATCGCCGCTGGGAGAAGCGGCCGGCGCTGAGCGTCAACTGGGGATGCTGGGCGGAGGTGGGCATGGCGGCGCAGCTCAGCGAGGCCGACCAGCGACGGATGTCGGCCGCCGGCATGGGCATCATCGGGCCGGCGCAGGGTCTCCGCGTCCTGGAACAGCTCATCGTGGACGATCGCATTCAGAGCGTCGTGTTGCCGATGGACTGGCCGAAATTCTTCGAGCGGATCCCGCCGGGGAGCGAGCCGCATTGGCTGGCGGACATCGCCGGCGACGCGCGGACCGCGGCCGCCCCCGCCGACGCCCGCCCGGTCCTGCTGGAAGAGCTCACCAGCGCCGCCCCCGCCGAGCGGCTCGAACTGGCGTTGACCCACATACGCAAGCAGGCTGCCCGCGTGCTGGCCATCGACGACGCCAATCTGCCGGATCCCCGCCGGACGCTGAACGAGCTGGGGTTCGACTCGCTCACGGGAGTCGAGTTTGCCAACCGGGTGGGCCGCTCGATCGGCCGGCAGATCAACCCGGCCTTGTTGTTCGACTATCCCACGCTGGAGAGTCTCGCCGGCTACGTAGTCCGCGACCTGCTCCACCTGGGGCCCGAGGAATCGCCGCCGCCGCCCGCCGAGGCGAAGGAAGTCGCCGATGAGATCCAGGAGCAGGCGATGGCGGACGTGGAGGAGATGTCGGAGGCGGAAATGGACGACCTCGTTACCGAACAACTGGTGAAACTCCAGCAATGAACCAGGAATTGGCCGAACGCTTGAAGGGCATGACGCCGCTTGCGCGCGCGGTGTTCGCGCTGAAGGAGACGCAAGCCCGGCTCGAAGCGCTCGAGCGCCGGCAGTCCGCTCCGATCGCGATTGTGGGCATGGCTTGCCGTTTTCCGGGCGGGGCGAGCGATCCGGCCTCCTATTGGCGGCTGATCTGCGACGGCGTCGACGCGATCCGCCAAACGCCGCCGGACCGCTGGGACGCCGATGCCTTCTACGATCCCGACCCGGCGGCCCCCGGCAAGATGACCACCCGGTGCGGCGGCTTCCTGGAGGGCATCGACGAGTTCGACAATCATTTTTTCGGCATCTCCGACCGCGAGGCGTCGCGGATGGACCCCCAGCATCGGATGTTGCTGGAGCTGGCCTGGGAGGCGCTGGAGGACGCCGGCCTGCCGCCCGGGCTGCTGCGAGGCTCCAGGACCGGGGTGTTCGTGGGGATCGCGGTGAGCGAGTACGGCATGATCCTCAACCGAGACCTCTCGCAAGCCGACGCCGCCGCCGCCACCGGCGGCTCGTTGTGCCTGGCGGCCAACCGGCTCTCCTTTGCCTTCGGCTGGAAGGGGCCGAGCGTGGCCCTGGACACGGCCTGTTCCTCCTCGCTGGTTGCCGTTCACATGGCGTGCCAGAGCGTCCGCAACGGCGAGTGCGACGCGGCCGTGGCCGGCGGCACCAGCCTGCTCCTGTCGCCCATCGCCTCGATCAACTTGACCAAGGCCGGCTTTTGCTCGTCGGACGGGCGGGTGCGGGCGTTCGACGCCGCCGCCTCCGGCTACGTGCGGAGCGAGGGCGCCGGCCTGGTCGTGCTCAAGCCGCTGGCCGCGGCCCTGAGAGACCGGGATCCGATCTATGCCGTCGTCCGCGGAAGCGCGGTCAACCAGACCGGCGCGAGCAACGGCTTGACCGCCCCCTGCCGTGCGGCGCAAGAACAAGTGCTGCGGGACGCGTATGCCCGGGCACAGGTCTCGCCGGCCCGAGTGCAATTCGTCGAGACCCAGGGCACCGGGACGCCCCTGGGCGACACGATCGAAGCCCTGGCGCTGGGAAGCGTGGTGGGCGAAGGTCGCCCCTCGGAAAGCCCCTGCGCCATCGGCTCGGTGAAGACCAACATCGGGCACATGGAGGCGGCCTCCGGCATCGCCAGCCTGATGAAGACCGCCCTGGCGCTGAAGCATCGGCAACTGCCGCCCAATCTGCACTTCAAAACGCCCAATCCCGGGATACCCTTCGCTCAACTGCGGCTGCGGGTGCAAGAGAAGCTCGAACCCTGGCCGGACTCCGCGGAGCCGAGGCTGGCGGGAGTGAGCGCCTTCGGATTCGGCGGGAGCAACGCCCACGTCGTCCTGGAGGAGTCCACGGCGGCGGTCGCGGATGCCCCAGAGGTCGCCGGCGACGGCCGGCGCCTGTGCCTCCTGCCGATTTCGGCCCGCACGGAGAAGGCGCTCGATGCGCTGGGCAAGCGATACGGCGAGTTCCTGCGGGGCGATCCGCCGCCTTGGCGCGACATCTGTTATACCGCCGCCCGGCGGAGAGACCATCACGACTGTCGCCTGGCCGTGGTGGCAGGCTCGCCCCAGGAGGCCGCGGACTTGCTCGAAGACTTCCAGCGCGGGCAGGCGCCGCCGGGCGTCTTTTCCGGCCGAAAACCGTACGGCCGCAACTTGAAGATCGCTTTCCTTTTCGGCGGCCAGGCGGAGCATTGGAAACCCTGCCTGCCGCTGGCCAACTCGGCCCTCGGCTTTGCCGCGGCCCTGGAAGAGATCGACGCCGCGTTGAAGCCCATTGCCGGCTGGTCCCTGGCCAGCGCGCTG
>JBEKCP010000372.1:0-6277 GCA_050014815.1 Thermoguttaceae bacterium
CAAGGGCGGCCAGGACCTCGCCCGCCCTTTGCGAAAGCGCCGCGTGGCGCTCGATGCTGACCACCTCCCGAACCAACTCGGCCAGGACCGCCGCCTGGTAGCCGCTGCCTGTGCCGATCTCCAGCACGCGCTCCGTGCCGGTCAACTCCAGCGACTGGGTCATCAGTCCGACGATGTACGGCTGGCTGATGGTCTGGCCGCAGGCGATGCCAAGGGCCCGGTCGGCATAGGCCGAGTCGCGGAACCTCGGTTCGATGAACCGATCTCGCGGCACCTTGGCCATGGCGGCCAAGACGCGGCGGTCGCGGATGCCGCGGCCCCGCAGGTCTCGGCGGAGCATGTGTTGTCGATCGGCTTCGAGGTCGGCGTCGGCCATGGGGAGAGGGGTCAGGGGTCAGGGGTCAGGGATTGGGGATTGGGGATTAGAAAAGCCCCGCGACTGCGTCGCGGGGGTTTCAGGGTACCGGTCCCCCTCTTCCGCTAGTTTCCGGGCCGCCAGTCCACCAGGTGGAGCTCGACGCTGCGGCGGCCCTGGAACGCATTGATCACTGGGCGGAAGGCGATGTCGATCGGACGGGCGACCGCCCCCAGTTCATCGGCCCAGTCGGCAGCGCCGAAGGCCACCGCGCGGAGGCCCACCCCGTGCTGCGAGAGCCGCATCGACAGATGCCGGCCGCCGCCGATCGGCTTCGGCGGGCCGTCCAGCGTGACGCCGGAGGTACACAACAGCGGCCGGGCATTGTGCTGGCCGAACGGAGAGAGCCGCTCGATCTGGGCCACCGCCTGCGGCGTGAAGGCGCTCAGCGTGGCCTCCGCGTCGATCCACAGGTCGGCGACCCGTTGGTCCTCGCCGATCTCGGCCGCCGCGATCTCGCCGAAGGCCGCGCGGAAGCCCTCGAACTGGTCCTCGGCGATCCGCAGTCCCGCCGCCGCCGCGTGGCCCCCGTGGGCCAGCAGGAATGCGTCGCACGCCGCCAACGCCGTATGGAGATTGAAGCCGGGAATACTCCGCGCGGAGCCCATCCCCGGCCGCGTTCCCACGTTGTCCCAGGAGATCAGCACGGCGGGCCGGTGGTACTTCTCGGCCAGGCGTCCGGCCACGATTCCCAGCACGCCCGGATGCCAGCCCCGCTCGGCCAGCACCACCGCGGCGTCGCGCTCGGGATCGAACTCGTCCTTGAGCATCTTGGTCGCGGCCAACTGGATGCTCCGCTCCAGCGTTTGCCGCGAGGCGTTGAGCTGGTCGATGTACTCGGCCAGCTCGCGGGCCCGGTCCGGCCGGTCGGTCACCAGCAGCTCGACGGCCAGTTGCGGCTGCCCGAGCCGCCCGGCGGCGTTCAGTCGGGGCGCCAGGGAGAAGGCCACGTCGTCGGAGTCCAGACGGCCGGCGCCGCCGGGCCCTCGCCGCGGCTCGACCTTGGCAATCTTGCCGAGTGTGGCCAGGCCGAGCGTCGGGCACCGGGCCAGGCTCTCCAGCCCGTGGTACACCAGCACCCGGTTCTCGTCCACCAGCGGCACCACGTCGGCCACGGTCCCCAGGGCGGCCAGCCCGACCGCCTGGACCAGGAAATCCTTCATCCGCGGGCTGACCTTTCGGGCACCGCTGGCCTGCTGGCAGACGGCCCAGGCCAGCTTGAAAGCCACGCCCGCCCCGCTGAGCCCGCCAAACGGATAGCTGCTGCCGGGCAGCCGCGGGTGGACGATGGCCGCGGCGTCGGGCAGCCGCACCCCGGGCTCGTGGTGGTCGGTGACGATCAGCTCCAGGCCGAGTTGCCGGGCAAGGTCCGCCTCCTCGACGCTGCCGATGCCGCAATCGACGGTGATCATCATCTCCGCGCGGCCGCTGCCCCACGACCGCACGGCTTCGCAGCTCAGCCCGTAGCCCTCGTCGATCCGGTGCGGGACGTAATAGCTCACGTCCGCACCGAGCAGCCGGAGGCACAGATAGAGGATGGCCGTGGCCGCCATGCCGTCGACGTCATAGTCGCCGTAGACGACGATCTTCCGCCGCCGGCCGACGGCCTCGTGTATCCGCCGTGCGGCCTCGCGACACCCGGGCAGGGCCTCCGGGTCGCGGAGATCGGTAAGTTTCGGATCGAGGAATGATCGGGCCAAGGTGGGATCCGTGATCCCGCGACAGATCAGCAATTGGGCCACGACCGCGGGGATTTCAACCGCCCGCTGAAGCGACGCGATGCGGTCCAGATCGTGCGCGTGGATGCGCCAGCGCTTGCCCATGGTCGTCGATCCATCGGTGCCGAGGCGGGGATGCCCTCACCCCCGGCCCCTCTCCCGAAAGTGGGCGAGGGGAGCCCCGCTACTTCTTCTTCTCGGCGTGCTCGGTGTGCTTGCGGCAGCGGGGGCAGTATTTCTTGAGGGTGAGTTTCTCCCCGCCCGACTTCCGCTTCAGCGTGTAGTTGTAGTCGCCCCCCTCTTTGCAAACGAGGAAAACCGTTTCCGACTTCTTCTTGCTCTTGCCCATCGAACCATCCACCTCGCCAGTAAGGACACGTCCAACGCCAAACCCTCTATTGTAGCCAATTGTGCCGGATTGGGAACTCCGCGTCCGAAAATCGCGGTGACCGCCCCAGCCGGCGGGGCTATAATTGGTATGAATGGTGGAAGTACTCGGTACACAGTACTCGGTACTCAGTACTGTGTACTAGGTCCCTATGTTGTTGCATAGGCTTGACTTAGGAAAACTTGCCGGAGCCGTCCCGTGTCCGAATCCGCACCCGAGCGACCGTCGCGGACTGAGGACGAAAGATTGTCTGGGCCCGAGCAGCCCGCCCCGGGCCGGCCGAAGTCGTCGCCGGTGATATCGAGATCCTATCGGGTCCGCGAACTGCCGCCGCCGCCGATGGTGCCGGGCGGACCGCCGCCCGGACCGAGCGATCCGGCCGAAATCGGCGATGGCCTGACGGAGCCCGAACCGTCGCCCGATCGGGGCTGCAATGCGCCCGTCGAACTGGCCGGCTTGGGCATCGTGGCCACTCGTCCGCCATGGGCCTGGCAATCCTGGCGGCCTCGGGCCCGTGCCCGTTGGGGCCGGTGGCTGGCGTCGCCCGAGCGGCGGCAGCAGGTCGGTTACTTCGTCGGTATCCTGTGCAACCTGGTCCTTCTGCTCCTCCTGGCCAGTTGGCTCACGGCCGACCAGCGGGAGCCGGAGGCTCGGACGTTTGGGTTCGCGGCGGTCGAGACGCTGGCCGACGAGGGACCGATTATCGAGCCGCCCTCGGTCGGTAGCCCGGCGGTCGAGCCGCCCGGCGACGCTCCGCCAAAGCCCCCCGAGCTTCCGCGCGGCGAGCCGGCGGCGCCGCGCCCGGCGGAAGGGGCCGGGCCGGCATCGAGCCCCGCGGCATCACCGGCGCCTGGCGTCGCCACGGTCCAGCCGTCGTCGGCCGCGGTTGCCGGCAGCCCCTCGCCTCCCGAGAAGCCCCCGGCGGCCGACGCCCCGATGCAGGGGAAGCTGGACCGCCGGTCCTCCGACGGTCGCGGCGAAGGCGTCCGTTACGGAAACGGCACGCCCGAGAGCGAAGCGGCGGTGGAGCGCGGGCTGCGGTGGCTGGTTGCCCATCAACGCGACGATGGAAGCTGGCACTTCAACCATACGACCGACGCTTGCATGCACTACTGCACCCATCCGGGTACGGAGGCCAGCACGACCGCCTCGACCGCTATGGCCCTCTTGCCGCTGCTCGGCGCCGGCTACACCCACCGGAAGGGCGATTACCAGGACGTGGTGCAGCGCGGGCTGGATTACCTGCGGAAGCGCGGCGTGACGATCTCTTACGGCTTCGACATGCGGGACGGCTCGATCTACGGCCACGCCCTGGCCACGATCGCGCTCGGCGAGGCCTACGCGATGACGCGGGATCCCGTGCTCGAGGAGCCAGCCCAGGGGGGCATCCGCTTCATCGCGTATGCCCAGGACGCCAAAGGCGGCGGCTGGCGCTACAACCCCGGCGAGCCCGGCGACACGACCGTCACCGGCTGGATGCTGGCGGCCCTGAAGAGCGGGCAGATGGCCGGGCTCGAAGTGCCGACGCCCGCCATCCTCCTGGCCGAACGGTTCCTCGACAGCGTGCAGAGCGAGGAGGGATCGGCGTACGGCTATATGACGACAAAACCGCAGAGGACAAACTCGGCGGTGGGCCTCTTGTGCCGGATGTACACCGGCTGGAAACGCGACCACGCCGGGCTGGCCAAGGGCGTTGCCAACCTCGCCCAGTGGGGACCGGCCAAGGACAACATCTACTACGACTACTACGCCACCCAGGTCATGTTCCATTACGGCGGACCGCAGTGGGACGCATGGAACCGGAAGATGCGGGAATTGCTCATCGCCAGCCAGGACCGCGGCGGGCACCAGGCGGGCAGTTGGTACTTCGAGCCCGACCAGGCCGACTCCGTCAACCGGATCACCACGGCGGCCGGCGGGCGGCTGTTGGCGACCTCGATGGCCATCATGATCCTGGAGGTCTATTACCGCTACATGCCCCTCTATTCCGAGCATGCTGTGGAAGGGGGATTCTAAATGCACCGCGGGAAGCACTATCTCGTTGGTTTGCGGGAAGGTCGTTTCCCTGGTACGATGATGGGAGGAGGTTCGAGCCCATGATCACAATCACGTTCTCAGATCCCGCCACGGAAAAGCGAGCTCTGGCTTTCTTGTTGGGCCGCTTTTCCGGACACGTGCTGAAGTCGGGAGAGCATTTGGTGCCAGAATCGGCTCTCGAAGCGCTTGCCGAACAGAATATTCCCTTCACCGTCAAAGGAAGAGCAACCTATGACCAGCTCTTGGCGGCGGTTCGAGGTTCTACTCCCGTTGCAATTCAATGACGGCCGGGAAGTGCCGGCGTTGTGGTTGGCCGATGCGCTCCTGGAGGTCGTGGATCACTTCGGCGCGGCCAGCTACGAGACCCAGGGGGTCGAGGGGCACTGGCGGCATGGCGGCACGGTCTACCGCGACAACTTGGTGCGAATCGTCGTCGATGTACCGGACTCCGACGAGAACCGGCGGTGGATGAGAGAGTTCAAAGCCCGCTGGAAGGCGAAGCTGGAGCAGTTGGAACTCTGGGTGGTCAGCTACCGCATTGAGCTTGAGTAGCGTTGCTGATACGGGGGTTTATCCCTTCTCCCTCCTCTTTTCCCTGCCCTCATGTTTCTTACCGCTGGACAAGCCAGCAGCGGCACCTTCCTCGCCATGAAGTCCCATTTGGGTGAGGCACCACATTAGGGGCACAACGCCGCCAAATGGCGTATTCTAGTGAACTTGGGAGGTATGTGCGTGGAAAACTGCTATTGCCCCACTTTGTATTTTTCTATAGAACCAGCGGATCGAACCAGTTCTCGACAGCACGGAAGAACATCACGGAAGATCGGCCTACCGCCGGCAACGAAAGGAGGCACGCCCATGTTAGTGCTCTCACGCCGCTCCAATGAAAAAATCGTCTTTCCGAACATCGGCGTTACCGTCGAGATACTGAACATTGCGGGCAGCGCCGTCCGGATCGGGGTCCAGGCGCCGCCGGACATCAAGATCCTGCGGCAGGAGATTATCGACCGGGGGGCCCAGAGCGTGGCGCCGCCGGTCACCGCGGCCGGCAGGCACTTGTCGCAGTCGGCGCGGGGCCGCCTGCACGCCATCGCCGTGGCACTAGGATTGGCGCAGAAGGAATTGGCCCATGGGCGGTCTCGGGGCGCCGAGGAGAGCCTCGGGCAGGCCATGGCCGAGTTGGCCCGACTGGACCGCGAGATGGCCGGCCCGCGGCGGGAAGCCGCGTCGCCCACCCAGCGGATCCTGCGGCGGGCACTGCTGGTCGAAGACAACCCGAATGAAGGCCGCCTGCTGGCGAAGTTCCTCGAGCGGAGCGGTTTTCGGGTGGACCTGGCCCATGACGGTTGCGATGCCCTCGACTACCTTTCCTCGCACGCCCGGCCCGACGTGGTGCTCTTGGACATGCTGATGCCCCGGTGCGACGGTCCGTCGACGATTCGCGCCATCCGCAGCAACCGGCAGTATGCCGACATGAAGGTTTTTGCCGTCAGCGGCATGGCCCCGAAGGAGTTTTCGGTGCCGATCGGGCCGGGAGGCGTCGACCAGTGGTTCGCCAAGCCTGTCGATACGGACGCGCTGGTGGAGGAGATCAACAGGATCGCGCCCGCGGCCGCCGAGTGAACGGGAACTAATCGTTTAGCGCTAGGTCGTTGGAAACCGTCGTTTAGCGGGCGGGCTTGCCCGCCGTTTGGGAGCATGCGTTTTTCCGCACGGCGG
>JBEKCP010000373.1:0-10047 GCA_050014815.1 Thermoguttaceae bacterium
GGATTGGGGATTGGGGATTGGGGATTGGGGATTGGGGATTGGG
Source organism: Thermoguttaceae bacterium (assembly GCA_050014815.1). Classification (GTDB taxonomy): domain Bacteria; phylum Planctomycetota; class Planctomycetia; order Pirellulales; family Thermoguttaceae; genus JBEKCP01. The sequence continues at coordinate 44 of JBEKCP010000373.1, forward strand.
GGTTGGGGGATTCTGGCCCTAGCCGCGGATGAATATCCGCGCGCAGCGCATTGTTAAACCACAACTACGGCAAGAAGCTTTCGACGGTTCGGCGGAAGCCCTCGGCCAACGTGGTCGTCGGGCGCCAGCCCAGGGCCTTCACTTTGCTGATGTCCAGCATGGCCTGGCGGATCTTGCAGGGCATATAGGTGTCGGCGGGATCGCGGGCCTGGCGGACGACCGTCACGCGGCGGTCGGGGAACAGGCCGGCCAGCAGCTCGGCCAGTTCCAGGATGGTACACTGGGCCTCGGTATTGGCCACGTTGTAGGCTTCCCCCGCCGGGCCTTTCAGGAGGACGGTAAAGTACCCGCGCACTGCGTCCGCAAGGTAGCAGAACGCCCGCCGGGCGCTGCCGTCGCTCTTCATCACGATCGGCCGGCGATGAACCAGGTCGGCGACAAAGTCGGCGAAGACCCGCCCGTCGTCCAATCGCATGCCCGGCCCGTAGGTGTGGCCGATGCGGAGGATCTTCACCGGGACGCCGAACTGGCGCCGCCAGCAGAGGCACATCGTCTCGCCCAGCCGCTTGCTCTCGGCATAGCAGGAGCGGACGTCCATGTGGTCCACGATGCCGACATCGGTTTCCGCCATCATCTTCTTGCCGGGCAGGGGCTCGCCGTAGACCTCGCCGGAGCTGAAGAAGAGAAAGCCTTCGGCGCGGCTCTGGCGAGCCAGCGCGAGCAGGTGGTGCGTGCCGAGCACGTTGGCCGAGAGCGTGCCGACGGGATCGGACCCGAAGTACTTGGGGCTCGCCTGGCCGGCGGCATGGACCACGAAATCCCCGCGCGGGACGGCCGGCAGCGGCTGCGTGACATCGTGGGCCAGCAGCTCGAAGTCGGGCCGCCCGGCGTACGCCTTGAATCGCTTGGCGGCCCGGGGCAGGTTCCGCACCAGGCCGACGACGCGGGTCTTCTGCCGCGGCGACCGTTCGTTCAGGTACAGCAGCGTCTCGACCATGTAGGCCGGGAGAAATCCGTTGGCCCCGCTGATCACGACACACCGATCCTGGAAGGCGGACCACGGCAGATCTGCCGCGGCAATCGCCCGCAAGTCCTCTTCGATGATCGGATGCCTCATGTCAGGGAATTCGTTCTGCAGTTGCCGTCGCGGCACAAGCCTGCTCGTAGGCATCGATATCGTCGCGGCAGGCATCCAGCATCGAGCGGCTCGGGCCGCTGTAGAATTGCCGATACCACCTGGCGGCGCGGGCGACCGCCTCGGCGGGCCCCCACACGGGGCACCAGCCCAGACGGCAGAGGGCCTTGTCGATGTTCAAGTGCAGCACGCCGGCCTCGTGCGGCTGGCCCGGTTCGCTGGCCGCCCTCCAGCCCACCCCTTCGCCAGCAGGAAAAGGGGACAGTCCCCATTTGTGCGAAGCATCCTCCGGGCCGTTCCGGCAAATGGGGACTGTCCCCTTTTCCCCCGCCTCCCAAGCGGCCAGGAACAGATCGACCAGCCCGGCTACCGCGACCTCTTGGCCCGGCATCGGGCCGAAGTTCCACGCCTCGCACCAGGTCGGATCGTCCGACTCCAGCAGGCGGGCCGCCAGCAGGAGATAGCCTCCCAGGGGCTCCAGGACGTGCTGCCAGGGCCGCACTGCGCGGGGGCTCCGCAAGGCCACCGCCTCGCCAAGAGCCAAGCTCCGTACGACATCAGGCAGGAGCCGGTCCTTTGCCCAGTCGCCGCCGCCGATGACGTTCCCGGCCCGAGCCGTGGCCAGCTTGACCCCGTGTTCACTAACCCTGTCCGGGGGGAAGAAGGAGCGACGGTAGGCCCCGGCCACGATCTCGGCCGCCCCCTTGCTGGCGCTGTAGAGGTCGTGGCCGCCCAAGGGATCGCCCTCCCGGTATGCCCATCCCTGTTCCTGGTTCTCGTAACATTTGTCGCTGGTGACGACCACCACCGCACACGGCTGCCGGCAGGCCCGCACCGCGTCGAGCACCGCGGCCGTGCCGATGACGTTGACTTCGAGCGTCCGGCGGGGCTCGGCATAGCTGGGCCGGACGAGCGACTGGGCGGCCAGGTGGAAGACCACTTCCGGCCGGGTCCGGGCCATGACCTCGCCGAGGCGGACCGCGTCGCGGATGTCCGCCTCCTCGTGCCGCGCGACGAGCCGGCGGACGTCCGAGGCGATGAAGTTGCTCGGCTCGGTCGGCGGCGGCAGCGAGTAGCCGGTCACCCGCGCCCCGAGGCGATCGAGCCAGATGCAAAGCCACGAGCCCTTGAAGCCTGTATGTCCCGTCACCAAGACCGAACGGCCGCGGAAGGCGTCCAGGAACCGGGCCGTCATTTCCAGACCTTCCAGGGGATGTTGCCGGAGTTCCACATGCGGTTGAGCGCCTCGTACTCCCGGTAAGTGTCCATGGCGAAGAAGAACCCCTCATGGCGGTAGGCCATCAGTTGGCCGTCGGTGGCCAGCCGTCTCATGGGCTCGTCCTCCATGACGCAGGCGTCGCCGGCCAGGTAATCGAACACCCCGCGCTCGAATACGAAGAACCCGGCGCTCATCCAGCCTTCCAGGCGCGGCTTCTCGATGAAGGAGCGGACCTGGCCGCCGGCGTCGACCTCCAGCATGCCGAACCGGGAGACCGGGTGGACCGCGGTCACGGTCGCCAACTTGCCGTGCGAGCGGTGGAATTCCAGGAGCCGGCGGACGTCGATGTCCGAAAGCCCGTCGCCGTAGGTGACCATGAAAGTGTCGGCGTCGATGAACGGCTCGATGCGTCTTACGCGTCCGCCGGTCATCGTTTCGCCCCCGGTATCGACCAGCGTGATACGGAAATCGTGCTCGTGGCGGCGGCCGTGACACTCGATGTTCGACCCCGCGCCCAGTGTCAGGGTGAAATCGTTGTTCATCGCCTGGTAGTTCAGGAAGTACTCTTTGATGACGCTTCCGCGGTATCCGAGGCAGAGAATGAAGTCCTGCAGGCCGTAGTGGGCGTACGACTTCATGATGTGCCAGAGGATGGGCCGGCCGCCCACCTCGACCATCGGCTTCGGGCGGAACTCCGTCTCTTCGCGGAGTCGCGTGCCCAGCCCGCCGCACAGGATGACCACCTTCATGGCTTTGTCCTCCCTAACGCCTCGTAAGGCACTTCCGTTGTGGAGGCCCTACCGGAAGCCCATCTGCCGCCGGACACAGTCGCGTAGCGCCTCTGCAATGGGCGTTGCTAGCGGCGTTCCTTCCTTCCCTCAGGCGGTTTATCGCCCTTTTGGGATTCCGAATACGCTTTCGCGAGGACATCCTTGATCCTGTTTCTGTTACCCCCTCGGCAGTAGAATCGCCCTTCGCTCGACGTGACGCTGTATGCGCCGACGCTTTCGTCCGGCAGAGCGAACAAGTCTACAATACAGATGCCACCACTCCTATCTTCGATTTGTAATCTTTCACCTACGATCCATTTCTCGACCTGCCATGCGTCATTACAGGGCAGTAAAGCGGAGTAGATTTCGATCCAGAAAACCTTTGGCACGTCGAACATCTGGTGGCCGTGGCGGCCAACATCGGCTTTCATGCTCGCAACGTCCGCGAGGGCTGGGAGAGGAAGCCAAGTGTCCGGTATCGCCGCCAACAGCAACATCGAGCATGACACGAACCCGACAATCAGCAATATCGAGCTACCCGTCGGACCTAGACGTGCGCGAAGTCGAGGCTTTGTCGGGCCGGCCTCGTGTTCGAGTTTGACGCGACTGTACGGACAGCCAGCCGTGCCGTTAACCAGTGGCTCCTCCCGATCCCGCCGATTGCGCCGGGGGGCGTCGCCACGGCTACGTCTGCGGCAGAAATGACTGCTCCTCCAATGGCGCCGGCAACTCCGGCATATACGACCTTTCGTTTGCCCCTGCGGATAGCCGTAATAGTCCAGATGAATCCCAGCAGCGCGGGCAAAAGCAGCCCGGCGAACCCAATCCCATCACGGACGGAATGCAGCATAAAGCCTGTCTTCTCGGGCAACTAACACAGCCTGCCCGCCCTCACCCGCCCCCTCTCCCGCAAGCGGGCGAGGGGAGTATTGCTTGGGCCTCTCAATACGTGCTGACCCAGCGTACGAGCCGGTCCATGGGGAACAGGCCGTCCCAAGGGGCTTCGTAGAGGCGCATGGCGCCGATGGGGGGGCAGCGATCGACGCCCCGGGCCGACAGCGCGCCGGCCAGTCGGAGCCGGCGGTCGTCCACGGCCAGGCCGACCGTCTGCGTGTGCCGGGAGCACAAGGGCACGACGCCGAAGACGTCGTCCACGCCGCGGACGAACAGCGTCCGCTGGAAGCAGGGCTCGGCCAGGGCTGCCTCGTCCTCGGCATAGACCACGGTCCAGCCCATGCCGCGGCTGCCGTAGGCCTCGCCGCGCATGGCGTACTCGGCCCGGACCCCCAGTACATTCATCGTAGCCGCCGGGTCGACGTCTTCCAGGGGCGATCGGCGGCACTCGGTCTCCATGGCCTCGGCCAGCAGTTTGGCGAAGTCCGCGGGGGTGACGGCCGCGCCCCGCTCGACAAAGACCGTGTGCGGCGAGTTGCAGCCTTGTTGGTCGAAGGCGGAGGCGTCGGCGGCCAAGGCGGCGGCGACCCGCCGGGCGGCGTCCGTGTCGCCGAGCCGCTCCGTGGCGATGACCGCCAGCGACGTCTTGGGGCCGAACACGATGTCTTCCGTCCCGTGCTTTCGCGGCAGGTTGACGATCGCCTCGACGGCCTGCTGCCCGCCCCACGCCACGCGGACGTCGGCCGCAAGGGACAGTTCCCGTGCGGCGGCCTCGTCGGTCTTGTCCGCGTAGACCACGGCGACGGCGTCGGTCAGGAGCCGGCCGCTCAGCGCCTCCCCGCCGCGATTGGCATACACGACGTCGGTCAGGCCCGCCAGCAGGTGCGGCAGCAGGCCCGTGGAGCGGTGCGAGACCTTCAGCAGGTTCGCATTCTTGCACAGGAGCGACTGCACCAACGAGAGCATCCCCAAGACGGGAACATTGCCTGCCAGCCAATGGACCACCAAACCCCGCGGCTGCGCCCGCACCCGCATCGGGTCGGCATCGCCGAGACGGACGAACTCGTCCAGGGCCTCGGGGCGGCCGCGGAGTGAGCGGGCCGAAAGCGATTCCAGGTTGCCTCGCCGCATCCAGAGCGGGAGGAAGCCGAGCCGGTGCCGCCGGAGGAAGTCGGCCAGCGGGTGCTCCGGCCGGGTCCAGGCCCGGGCGGCGGCGTCCAGCAGGCCGATCAAGTCGCCGGCGGGTACGCCGGCGAGCGTTTCCTGCGCGGCCCGCAGCCGCCCGACCAGTCCCGGGAAATCATCCACCAGCGGCGCGTCATTGGGGGCCGCCTCGGGGCCTATCCGCGGTCCTTGGCGATCGAACAGAAGATGGATCTTCATCATTCCCAATGCGCCGTCACTCGGCACTCGTCTCTGCCTCGACGGCAAGTTTCACCAACTCGGAAGGAAGGCTGAGCTTCATGGCGGGCCGCGCCAGCCATAGAACGAGCAAGTAAATGCCCGAGCCGGCGGCAACCCCGAGAATGTTCTCGACGGCGTCCATTACCCGGGCCGAACGAGAGGGCACGAAGATTTGCAGCGATTCCGTCGTGACGCCGTACACCACGAGCAGGACCATCAGCGGCCACCAGAGGAGTCTCGGCCACCGCGTTGCGTGAACCAGCAGGGCCAGGATGGTGAAGGCAGTCAGGTGTATCCCGAACTTGCCCCAAGGAAGAACGGGCACTGCTTGCAGCCCGACCCATGCGGCAGGATTGGGCACCAAGAGCAGCAGCGTGAGCAGAATCCAATATACTAAGCAGGCAAATCGGGCGACGATGTGCATGAGGACGCCTTTGGGTACTCGGACAGCCGGGGCACAGGCCGCCTGGCTTGCCAAATTATACACCACGGGTTAGGGGGGGGCCAGCGTGTCGCCGCAGCCCCGGATCTCGGCGTGCTCGGCCCGGCCCAGCACCTCGAAGGCCGTCCCCATCATGCCACCCGGGTACCCGGTCGCGGGTGCGGCATCACGACTCACGATGCGGCCCAAGTCGTCCAGGAGGACCGCTACGCCGGGGTAGCTGTGCGGCAGCGGGCAGATGAACTCCAGGAGCCCGGTCTGGCCGTCGGCTGCCGGCTCCAGCGTCCGCGGATCGCGAACGATCACCTCCGCGCAGGTTGGAGCGCGTTTCAAGCCGTCGGGCCCGTCAGGATAGACCACGCCCAACTGCTCGGTGAAGCCGTAAATGTCGCAGATCGCTTGCCGTCCAATCCCGAAGACCTCCTCCGCCAGAGCCCCGAGCGCGGCCTTGTCGACCGCCTGGTCCCGGAGCCTCTTCCAGCCGCCGAAGTGAAGGACGAACGTCGAGTCCGGCAACTCGATCCGGATGCCCTGCTCGGCCAGCGGGCGGAGCACCTCCTGGTAGAGCACGTAGGTGTAGCCGAGAAGGCAGAACGGCTGGCCGCCGGCCTTCCACCGCTGGACGACCGAGAGCAGCTTGTCCCGATCGAGTGCCAGGCCGGCCCCCTCTCGCCGCAGGACGTACTCCGACTCGGACGCGGCCAGGAGGTAACCTCGCATGCCGGCGACCCGGGCCGAAAGCTCGCGATCGGCGGCGGGGGCGTCGGGCGGGGCGTCCAACACCAGGAAGGGGCGCCGCCGGCCGCCCAGCCGGTGAGCCAGGATCGCCGCCAACGCCCGCATCTGCCGGCTGCGCGTGACCGCGTCCAGCGGCACCCGGCTGGGCGCCTGGGACGACGTGCCGCTGGAGCTGACTGTCCGCACCACCTCCGTCGGCGGCACGGAGCACAGCGACATTCGCTTGAAGATGTTGACCGGCAGGAAGGGCACCGCCGCCAGGTCGCGCATTTCCTCGCGGGGATCGAACCGCTCGTGGGCGCACCATCGGGCAAACGGCCCGCAATGCTCGTAATGGTACACCAGCGCCTCGTGGATCGCCGGCAGCAAGGCCGCCGCCTTGGCCTCGGGGGTAAGCCCGAAGGGCGGGAGGTTCAGCAGATCGTCGGTTGCGCTCGCCATGGGCTAGGGTGCTGAGTTACCTGGTTGGCCGGCGGCGTGGCCCTCGCGACCGGCGGACGGGTCGCCGCCCCGGGCTATCAACCAGTCCTCCGCTTCTCGGATGTATTCTCGCGTCGTATCCTCGACATTCGACCAATAAGCGTCGTCACTATACGAGGCAACAAGACCATTAGAGTACACCCGCTTCGCAATGGGATCTCCGCCGTAGGACCAGGACCAGGAACGACGGCCAACGTACGGCTGATCATCAAGGTCAAGCTCTGCTTCCCATGCCAGATCTCGCAGCCGCTTCAGGTGCGATACGCCTGCGGCGACCCTGCTCCCGAACGGCACACGCCACTCGGCATCACGCAACGTGCGCGATGCTCGACACAACTCTTCCCAAGAGGCCTTTCCGTTAATGAAGTCGATCTTAGCCTTTTCGTAAGCCCTCTGGGCCTCGCGAGGCCTTTGGTAGAGGGCATAACACGCCAGCGCGACCGAACATAGCGTCACAAAAATCAGGAGGGACCGCAGGCTGTACTGGAACCGGCGGCGGTTGAGCTTCGGCGTGGCATCCTGAGGTTCTACGGTGCTCATGGCTCGCTGCCCTACAAAGCCGATTGACATTCTATCGCAGGGAATCCCGTCCAATGACTTTCGCGCCTTTGCGCCTTCGCGGCTTTGCGTGACACCATTCCCGGCCAGGACGTTGCATTCACGCCGGGCCCTCCTATCCTGCCAGGCATGCCCTGGAGGGTGGTTGCCCCGCCGGGGGTTCAACGTCGCGGTGGTCGATCTTCAGGTCCAGCGGTGTGCCTCTTAGGCAGCCCCGATTTGTGGAAAGGCGATTTCCAAGGATATCGGTTCGGGATGGGGAGCATTTCACGCAAAGGCGCCAAGCCGCAAGGGCGCAAAGAAACGCCGGAGTTTGCAGCAAGCACCACTTCGAACTACCGGAAGAAAGTTACTAGACGCGTCTAACGAAATGAGGTTGTCGCGGGGATGCTTCGCACGGTGCCCGGCTTGCAAGAAGTGCCGCGCTTCCGCTGACGAATGCACTGCTTGCAAGCAAGCAGTGGCACACAGCAGGTCGTCGGTTGCAAAGGCAATCATTACGCCCCCCGCATCAACTGCCGCCGGATTTTTCCGGAAGGCGTCCTGGCGATCCGGTCGACGCGCTCCCAGAGCCGCGGGACCTTGTACTCCTCGATCCGTCCGCGGAGCCACTGGACCAACTGCTGGTCGCTGACCTCCGAGCGGGTCACAATGCACGCCTTCACGCACTCGCCGGTGATCTCCTGGGGATCCGGCGCCCCCAGGCAGGCCGACTCGACGATCGCCGGATGCGAGTTGATCGCCTCCTCGATCTCTTCCGGGCTGGCCTTCATCCCGCCGACGTTAATCAGGTCCGATTGCCGGCCGGCGAGATAGAGGTAGCCGTCGGCGTCCTGGCGGCCCCAATCGCCCGTGCGGAGCCAGCCGTCGCGGAGCGTTTCTCGCGTCAGGGCGGGCTGTTTCCAATACTCCTTCATCACCATCCCGCCGCGGACACAGATCTCGCCGTCGCCGCCGGCCGAGACTTGCCGGCCCTGCTCGTCGCAGACGGCGACCTGAACGTTCGGGCTGGGCCGGCCGGTCGAATCGAGCTTGGGTTCGTCGGCATGGTATTCGAGGAAGGTCGCCCGCGACGCCTCAGTCAGGCCGTAATGATGGCAGATCCGCGTCTTGGGGAGCATCGCCATGAGATGCCGCTTCAACTCGATCCGCATCGCCGCGCTCCCTATCTCGACGTAGCGGAGGTGGCCGGCGGCGGCGGCCAGGGCATCCTTGGTCAAGCGTACCATCAACTCGAAGCCGGCCGGGACCATGGCTATGCCCGCCGCGCGGAGGTCCAGGAGCCGCTGGAGCGTCCCGGCCGCATTGCGCAGCCCCGGCTCCAAAACGAGCGTATTGCCGGCCACCGCCATCGCCCGCAGGCGGCCCAGGCCGAACGAATGGGCCAGCGGAATCGGCATGATCTCCACGTCGCCGGGGCGGCTTTGGACGAAGGCCTGGATGTTTACGGCCGCCTGGGCGATCTGCCGGTGGGTCAAGACGACCCCCTTCTTTCGCCCCGTGGTGCCGCTGGTATAGAGGAGGTCGGCGACGTCGTCCAAGCGGCACGCTGGCTCCCCGAGCCCGCCGCCGTCGTTTCCGCCCACGAGTTCCAGGAGGTCCTCGCAAGGCACCCCGAGCGAGATGTCGCGGTCCAGCAGGACCAACCGGGCCCCGGCGTCCTCGACGATCCAGCGTAGAGCTTCCGGGGGCATCGTGGGGTCCAAGGGGACCGCGACGCAGCCGGCGGCATGGACGGCGAAGTACGCGACGGCCGTTTCGGGCCGGTTGGTGCCGACGATCACGATCCGCTCTCCCCGCCCCAGCCCCCGCCGCACTAGTCTTTCCGCCGCCGACAGGACCACTGCGGCAAACCGGCTGTACGACAGCGGCCCTTCGCCGGTCGCCAGCGCCGCCCGGTCCGGCTCAGATCGCGCGAGTGCCAGGAGCGAGAAGACCAGGGGTCGTTCGGTGCAACCGTCCTTCATGTCGCGGGAATCGAGAGACAAGCTGGGAGATATTTCACGCAAAGGCGCAAAGGCGCAAAGAGGCAAAGGAAAAAGAGGAACGGGTAATTTCGGGCGGACGGTTGATCCACTGCGGGGCCATTCCCGGTCCTCCCTTTGCGTCTTTGCGTCTTTGCGTGAGATCCCTTTGCGTGCATAGCGTGCGACGCTACCCTGATCGCTTCCTGGCCATCAGTTCGCGCACGGCTCGGACCGAATCGACCGCCACGATCTCGTCCATGTCCAGGGTGATTCCCAATCGCGACTCCAACAGCACGATCAGGTTCATGTGTCCGACCGAGTCCCAGCCGGGAACATCGTCGAAGCTCATCGAGTCTTCGAGGGGAAACCCCCGATCCAGCCGCATGGCCGTTCGGAA
>JBEKCP010000374.1:0-6270 GCA_050014815.1 Thermoguttaceae bacterium
GGCTTGCCCGCCGCGTGGCACGGCGGGCAAGCCCGCCCGCTAAACGACCATACCGTAGTGGGGTGCGTACGGGATGTTGCTTTCAGTTTTAATAATTGTGTCTACAAGTTGACATAAGACAATCTAATGATACGATAGGGGTATGTCGTTCCAAACTCCGCTGTGCGGTGGGCCGGACTGAGAGGGGATATTTGCGATGCTGACTCCGCCGAAGGCCCGTGGTTTGTACGATCCGACGTGGGAGCACGACGCCTGTGGCGTCGGCGCGGTCGTGAGCGTTTCCGGGGCCCGCAGCCACGGCGTCGTGGAGTACGGAAAACAGGTGCTGGTGAACCTGATGCACCGCGGGGCATCGGGCGCCGACGAGGCCACCGGCGACGGGGCCGGCATCCTGGTGCAGATTCCGCACGGGTTCTTTGCGGCGGAGGCCGAGCGGTTGAAGTTCGAGTTGGGGCCGCCGGGAGGCTACGGGGTGGCCATGCTCTTCTTGCCCCGCGAGGAGGACCTCCGCGCCGAGTGCGAGCAATTGCTGGCCGAGGGGATCGGGCGCGAGGGGCTCGCCCTGTTGGGCACTCGGGACGTGCCGAGCGACAATCGGACCCTGGGCGAGATCGCCCGGCAGTCCGAGCCGTTGGTCCGCCAGGTGTTCATCGGCGGCGAGGGGAGCCGCGACGAGGAGTTGGAGCGGCGGCTCTACCGGGCCCGCAAGCGGATCGAGCGGCGAGCCCGCGTGGACCTGGGCATTTCCCCCGACCGGTTTTATATCCCCACCATGTCCTGCCGCACGATCTGCTACAAGGGCATGTTCATGGCGCCGCAGTTGTTCGCCTATTATCCAGACCTGGCCGATCCGCTCTTCGAGACGGCGCTGGCGGTCGTACACCAGCGGTACAGCACCAACACGTTCCCGAGTTGGCGGCTGGCCCAGCCCTTCCGCCTGGTCGCCCACAACGGCGAGATCAACACGCTTCGGGGCAACACCTACCGATTGCAGGGGTACGAGCGGACGATGGCCTCGCCCGTCTTGGGGAGCGACTTGTCGGACCTGTTGCCGATTCTGGAGCCGGGCGGGAGCGACTCGGCCTGTTTCGACAACTGCATGGAGCTTCTGGTCCGCGCCGGCCGCACGGCCCCGCACGCCTTGATGATGATGATTCCCGAGGCCTTCGGGGCGGCGTACCACATCTCGACGGACAAGCGGGCGTTCTACGAGTACCACGCGGCGATCATGGAGCCATGGGACGGCCCGGCGGCCATGATCTTCACCGACGGCCGGCTCGTGGGCGGCACGCTGGACCGCAACGGGCTGCGGCCCAGCCGATACCTCGTCACCACCGACGGCCTGGTGGTGCTGGCCAGCGAGACGGGCGTCATCGAGTTCCCGCCCGAGAAGATCGAGCGGAAGGGCCGCCTCCAGCCGGGCCGCATGTTCCTGGTGGATACCGAGGAGGGCCGGATCGTCGAGGACAACGAGATCAAAGGGAAGATCACCCGTCAGAAACCCTACCGGCGGTGGCTGGAGGAGAACCGGATCGAGTTGCGGGGGTTGTTCCAGCCGGCCAAGCCGGAGGTGTTCGATCCGAAGACCGTGGCGCGGCGGCTCCGCGCGTTCGGCTACACCCGCGAGGACCTTCTCGAGATCCTGGTCCCCATGGCCGCCAACGGCCAGGAGCCGGTCGGCTCGATGGGCACCGATACGCCCCTGGCGGTGCTCTCCACCCGGCCGAAGCTCCTGTTCAACTACTTCAAGCAGTTGTTCGCTCAGGTCACCAATCCGCCGATCGATCCCTTGCGGGAAGGACTGGTGATGTCGCTGATGTCGTTTACGGGCAAGCAGCAGAACCTGCTGGCCGAGACGCCGGAGCACTGTCGCCAACTCAAGCTGCCGCACCCGATCCTGACCAACGAAGACATGGAGCAGTTGCGGGCGGCCCGGCGGCCGGACTTCAAGGTCGTCACCCTGCCGATGGTGTTCCCGGTCTCCGAGGATGACCCGGGCGAACATCTTCAGAAGGCGCTCGATGATCTGGTGAACGCGGCCGAGCGGGCCATCCGGGACGGGGCGTCGCTGGTGGTCCTGAGCGACCGCGAGGTCTCGCCCACCCGCGCGGCCATCCCGAGCCTGTTGGCTACCTCCGCGGTCCACCACGGGCTTCTGGCGCGGCGGCTGCGGAGCGAGGCCGGACTGGTGATCGAGAGCGGTGAGCCCCGCGAGGTCATGCACTTCTGCCTCCTTTGCGGCTACGGGGCCAAGGCCGTCAACCCCTACATGGCCTTCGAGGCGATCCACAAGCTCTCGGCCGACGGCGACCTCCCGGCCGACGCCCCCATCGGCCAGTTGGTGGACCAGTACATCACGGCCGTCAAGAAGGGCATCCTCAAGACGATGTCCAAGATGGGGATCTCGACCCTGCGGAGCTACCACTCGGCGCAGCAGTTCGAGGCGGTCGGGCTCAGCCGCCAGGTGGTCGAGGCATACTTCAGCGGCACCGCGTCGCGGATCGAGGGGGTCGGCCTGGACGTGATCGCCCGGGAGGCCCTGGCCCGGCACCGGGCGGGCTTCGGTGGCCGCGACCCCGCGGCGCTCGACCTCGACTTCGGCGGCGAATACCACTTCCGCCTCGACGGCGAGGCCCACCTCTGGAACCCGACCACCATTACGACCCTCCAGCACGCGGTCCTGCGGAACGACCCGCGGCTCTACGAGGAGTTTGCCCGGGCGGTGAACGACCAGAGCCGGGAGTTGTGTACGCTCCGCGGGCTGTTCGACTTCGTGCCGGGCGAGCCGGCGCCGCTGGAGGAGGTCGAGCCGGCCGCGGAAATCGTCAAGCGGTTCAACACGGGGGCCATGTCGCACGGCTCCATCAGCCGCGAGGCCCACGAGATCCTCGCCCTGGCGATGAACCGGCTGGGCGGCATGTCGAACACGGGCGAAGGGGGCGAGGACCCGGCCCGCTACCGGCCCCGCTCCGACGGCGACTCGCTCAACAGCAGCATCAAGCAGGTGGCCAGCGCCCGCTTCGGCGTGACGATCGAGTACCTGGCCAACGCCCGGGTCCTCCAGATCAAGATGGCCCAGGGGGCGAAACCGGGCGAGGGCGGGCAACTGCCGGCCCACAAGGTGACCGAGGAGATCGCCCGGCTGCGGCATTCCACGCCCGGCGTGTCGCTCATCTCCCCCCCGCCCCACCACGACATCTATTCTATCGAAGACCTCGCCCAACTGATCTACGACCTGAAGTGCGCCAACCCGGGCGTCCTGGTCTCCGTGAAGCTCGTCTCCGAGGTCGGGGTGGGCACGGTGGCGGCGGGCGTGGCCAAGGGACATGCCGACGAGGTGCTCATCAGCGGCCACGACGGCGGAACCGGCGCCAGCCCCCTCTCGTCGATCAAGCACGCCGGCAGCCCCTGGGAGATCGGCCTGGCCGAGACGCAGCAGACCCTGGTCCTCAACGGCCTGCGGGACCGCATCGTGGTGCAAGTCGATGGTCAGATGCGGACCGGCCGCGACGTGGTGATCGGCGCCCTCTTGGGGGCCGAGCGGTTCGGCTTCGGCACCGCCGCCCTGGTCTCGTTGGGCTGCATCCTGATGCGGAAGTGCCACCTGGGAATGTGCCCCGCCGGGATCGCCACGCAGGACCCCGACCTGCGGAAACGCTTCGCCGGAAAGGCCGAGTACCTGGTCCGCTACCTCGGCTTCGTGGCCGAGGAGATCCGCCGGCACATGGCGGCGCTCGGGTTCCGCAAGTTTGACGACATGGTCGGGCACGTCGAGCGGCTGAGCTGCCGTGGGGCCGTCGAGCACTGGAAGGCCCGGGGCCTGGACTTCTCCGCCGTGTTCATGCCGCCCGACCGGTCCAACGGGTGCGCCTTGCGGCGCGTGCGGCCACAAGCCGATCGGCACAAAGACCACCTGGACTGGGAGATCCTCCGGCGGCTTGGCCCGGCGCTGGAGCAGGGCACGCCGGCCGTGCTCGACATGCCGATCCGCAACGTCCACCGCACGGTCGGGGCCATCCTGAGCAACCATATTGTGAAGCGGTACGGCGGGGCGGGCCTGCCGGACAACACCTTCCAGATCACCTTCACCGGCTCGGCCGGCCAGAGCTTCGGCGCCTTCCTCGCCGCCGGCGTCACGCTGCGGCTGGTGGGCGACGCGAACGATTACCTTGGCAAGGGCCTCTCCGGCGGCCGCATCGTCGTCCAGACCCCGCCCGGTTCCCCCTTCGACCCCAAGCGAAACGTCATCGCCGGCAACACGCTCCTCTACGGGGCCACCGCCGGCGAGGTGTTCATCAACGGGCTTGCGGGCGAGCGGTTCGGCGTCCGAAACAGCGGCGCGGTGGCCGTCGTCGAGGGCGTCGGCGACCACGGTTGCGAGTACATGACCGCCGGCACCGTCGTCGTGCTGGGCCGCACCGGCCGCAACTTCGCCGCCGGCATGAGCGGCGGAACCGCCTACGTCTACGACGACCAACAACTGTTCGACACCCTCTGCAACCTCGACATGGTCGACCTCGAACCGGTCCACCACCCCGAAGACCTCCAACTGCTCGAAGACCTCATCCGCCGCCACTACCGGTGGACGGGCAGCCCCCAGGCGAAAACGCTCCTGGACCGCTGGCGGGAAACGGCCGGCCGCTTCGTCAAGGTCATGCCGATCGACTACCGCAAGGCCCTGGTGCGATTGCGGGAGCGCGAGCAGGTGAAAGACGAGTCCTCGCCCGCCACCGAGGAGGTGTTTCGATAATGGCTAATCCAACCGGATTCAAGCAGTTCTCCCGCGTCGAGGTCCCGCACCGTCCGGTCTCCGAGCGGGTCCGGGACTGGTACGAGATCGACCGTCCGCTGGTCGAGACGGTGCTCAACCAGCAGGCGGCCCGCTGCATGGACTGCGGGATCCCGTACTGCCATGCCTCGGGCTGCCCGGTGCGGAACCGCATCCCGGAGTTCAACGACCTGGTGTACCGGGGCCGCTGGCGGGAAGCGGCCGAGAACCTGCATTCGACGAACAACTTCCCGGAGATCACCGGCCGCATCTGCCCGGCGCCCTGCGAGACCGCGTGTACCCTGGCCATCAACGACCGGCCGGTGAACATCAAGCAGATCGAGTACCAGATTGCGGAGCGTGCGTTCCAGGAGGGCTGGGTCGTGCCGCTGCGGCCCGAGGCCCGCACCGGCAAGAACGTCGCCGTGATCGGCTCCGGCCCCGCCGGCCTGGCCGCCGCGCAGCAGTTGACCCGCGCCGGCCACGAAGTCGTCCTCTTCGAAAAAGACGACCGGCTCGGCGGCCTGTTGCGATACGGCATTCCCGACTTCAAGCTCGAAAAGCACGTGCTCGATCGGCGGCTGGAACAGATGGCCCGCGAGGGCGTGAAGTTCGAGCCGGGGGTCGAGGCGGGCAAGGACGTGCCCGGCGCCGAGTTCCGCCGCCGCTTCCACGCGATCTGCCTGTGCATGGGCGCCGGACGGCCCCGCACGCTGGAGGTGCCGGGCGCCGATCTCTCGGGCGTCCACTTCGCCATGGACTTCCTCACCCAGCAGAACCGCCGCACGGCCGGCGATGCCCCCCGCAACGGCAACCTGCCCGGCATCACCGCCAAGCGGAAGCACGTGATCGTGGTCGGCGGCGGCGATACGGGCAGCGATTGCGTCGGCACGTCCATCCGCCAGGGCGCGCTGAGCGTCACCCAGCTTGAAATCCTGCCGCAGCCGCCCGAAGGAAGCAACCCGGAAACGCCTTGGCCCACCTGGCCGAAGATCATGCGGACCTCCTCCTCGCAAGAGGAAGGCTGCCAGCGGCGGTGGAGCGCGCTGACCAAGGAGCTCCGCGGCGCCGGCGGCATCGTCCGCGAACTCCACGGCTGCCAGGTCCAATGGGTCGCCGGCCCAAAGGGCTGGCAGATGCAGGAAGTACCCGGCACCGACTTCATTCTGCCGGCCGACCTTGTGTTGGTGGCCATGGGCTTCCTGCACGTGGTCCCGACCGGCCTGATCGAAGAGTTGGGCCTGCGGCTGGACAACCGCGGCAACGTGATGGTCGAGCGGTGGATGACGAGCCAGCAGGGCGTTTTTGCCGCCGGCGACACGGTCCGAGGCGCCTCGCTCGTAGTCCACGCCATCAACCAGGGCCGCCTCATGGCCGCCGCGGTAGATAAGTGGCTGCGGGCGGGCGGAAGAGGGGATTAGGGATTGGGGATTAGGGATTGGGAAGAAGGCGGAACGACGAAGGCGGAATGACGCCTCCCTGCTGCCAAATCCCCAAATCCC
>JBEKCP010000375.1:0-6259 GCA_050014815.1 Thermoguttaceae bacterium
GGAAGCCGGTGAGCTGGTCGATTACTACTTGGCGCGCAATGACCAGGCCAAAACATCGCACCGCAAAACCTGGCTGGCAAAACATCACAACGTCGTTCCGTAAAAGTGATGCTGTAGAACTAAATCCCAGTAACCGGGAACTCTGGATGAAGTATGTTTTCGTGACCGGGGACGATGGCCAAGATTCGCCAGATATTCAGCCTTTCGACTTGGCTCACTTGCGAGCCGTTGCCGTTCCTGATGACTGGAAGCCGCACGGCTCGAAGATCAAAGAGAATAGCGGATTTGAGAAAGAACGGCTACTTGAGATGGCAACCGACATTCTCAAGGACGGCGTGCCGTTTGATGATCCAGTCCCAACAATTGAGTACCCCGGTAGGGGCTTCTGCTTTACCGGCAAGTTCAAGTTCGGCTCCCGCGCACAGTGCAACGACGTCGTCACGCGCATGGGCGGCATCCCGAATAACAATGTGACCTTTGAGACCAACTACCTTATCGTAGGCGGAGATCTCAGCCCCGCATGGGCGCATGAGTCCTACGGAACCAAGATAGAAAAGGCCCTCATATATAAACTCGACGGGCGAGCGATAGCACTTCTCGTTGAGGACGATTGGGCAGCCACGGTCAAGGGCGTCTAAGGAACTGGTGCTGTTCCCGCAGGCTGGGAATGGTCTCGCAGATGGGGCCTAGCAGGACCGTTACGACTTAGAAAATGACCTTTCAGAATTACGTCGTTGCGTTTTTGGACGTGCTTGGGCAAAGCGACGCTTTGCGGAAGTTGCGTCGCCTCCCGACCACAGCGCAGGAGGGACAAGATTTCAGAAAGGCAGCCAAAGAAACCGTTGGTAAGGTGTTGACGTTGCGGAAGTATTTTGGAGGCTTTTTTTACGGTCTGGAGCGCGATAAGCTGGACCTGACAAATTGGCCGCCTGAATGGCGCGGACCATTTCGGGCTCTGGAACAAACAAAATGCACGATGTGGGGGATGTCCGACTTTGTAGTGATTGCAGTCCCGCTGAGCGACAAAGACGAACACTGCAAGGACATAAATGGCGTTTTGGACATGATCCTCTCAATCAACCAGTCGGCGGTGTGGGCATTGGCGGAAGGGATAGTATTCCGTGGAGGGCTCGACGTTGGGGTAGCAGTGCCGATTGGGGCGGCAGATGAGGTTTATGGCCCGGCGCTCGTCAGTGCGTATCAACTCGAGAGTGAAGTCGCGGACTATCCTCGGGTTGTGGTCGGCGACGGGTTGCTCGCGTACCTGGAGGCCGTGACGAACCAAGACCCCAGAACGAAGCATGGCGAGATTGCGAAACAGGTTGCCGCTCTCTGCCGGTCCATGATCGCTCTGGACACGGATGACCGGCAAATGCTGGACTTCTTGGGCTCGGGCGCGTGGACAGCGATGGGCGTACCGTTCCCGCGGGAGTTTGTCACGACTGGGCATGGCTTTGTTGAGAGGGAGTACAAAAGATTTCAAGGGGCTGGCGACGAAAAGCTCGCGTGTCGCTACCTTCGCTTACTCCAATACTACGAGAGGGGATCCCTCGACCCGCCGGCCTCAGCAAACGAACATCAAGGCAACCCGGCCGACGCATAGTGGAGCCGCTACTGCGGCATAAGAGCGAAGCCCCGCCCCTGAAGGGGTTGGGGAAAGGGAAGTGCGGTTGGTCGTTCCTGCGTCCCAGGCGTAGAACGCCTGGGCTGGAGAAAAGGCCGGTTTTCCGCGTTCTGCCCTCAGCGAAAACGGGCCCAATCTGCGTTGGTGGGGCTCGCTTCGCTCGACCCACCCTACTTTGCCGCCGGCACCTTCTCCTTCGGCGGGTTCTTATCAATCGGGATTTTCTCGGCCGGCAGGGGCGGGAGCGCCACCTTCGGCTCCGGCAGGTTGAGCTCGCGACAGAGGGTCGAGATGTGATCGGTCAACTCGTGGTTGAGCTTCGCGGCATAGTGCATGTTATGGACGTCGTTGCCGGCCCGGAGGAAATCCAGATCGTGCTGGATTTTGCCCAGCTCGGCCTCGATTGCCGCCGGCCGGGCACCGGGCGCAGCCTGGCCGGACGCGAGCTGGGCCGACTTCAACGCCTCGCGGATCCGCTGGAGGGTGGAAGTGAGTTCGGGCAGCGACCCGCGCAGCTTGACGTGGTACTCCTGGAACTGCTTCACGGTCGCCGCATCGTGGCAGAGGGAGCACATGGCCGGCGAGCCCCGCCACAACACGGTCCCGGTCGGCGAGACCTCCTTCTTCAGATGGCAAGTCCGGCACTCGATGCGGACGGCCACCATGCCGAAGGGCTCGACCGGGATACTCTCCCCGCCGGTCCCCCGGAGCATGCTCAGTTGCTCCTGGTGATGGTTCGGGTGGCAGGATTGGCAATCGGAGGCTGCATGCTCGAGCTTGTGCCGGTCCAGGGAATGCTGGATCGGGTCGTGGCACCGGAGGCAGTCGATCCTGTGCTCCGTGACGTGCTTGGCGTGCATGAAGACGTGGTCGCCGATCCGCTCCAGGTCTCCCTGGCGGTTGTGGCAGGATAGGCATCGTTCCGGGGCCACCGGGCCGTTGCCGCGGATCACGTCGCCGTGGCAGTTCATGCAGTCCACGCCCTTCTCATAGGCCAGGTCGTGGGTAAAGGCCACGCCGCCGCCCAGGTCGAACTTCTTGTCCGGGATCTGGTGGCAGCGGGTGCAGGCGCCCAGGCCCTCGTTGAACGGCTCTCCCTTGAAGTGGCAGAGGAAGCAGGTCGATTCGGTGACCGTCATGTGCGTGCCCTGCACGATCTGGCTGTGGCAGCTCGTGCAGCGGAGCTGTTTGCCGCGACGCGTTTCCTTCAGGTGGGGCGCGTGATCGAAGGCGACTCCGCGAAAATTGACGGTGCCCATCAGGAGCCGCGTCTCGTGGCATCCGGAGCGGAGGCAACTGGCGTCCGGGATCTCGGCGCTGGGGCGGGGGCCCTCGCTCCTGGTCACGTACTTGGCCAACTGCACCAGGCCGAGCATCTTGCCGCGGAGCTTGCCGCCAAGGCCCGGCGGAAAGTGGCACTCGATGCAACTAACGTCCTTGTGGCTGGAAGCCTGCCACGACTTGTAGTAGGGCTCCATGATGTGGCAACTGTTGCAGAACTGCGGGCGCGAGGTGTACCAGCCTGCGCAGGCCACCAACACCAGGAGCAACAGGAGCATGGCGCCGAGAAGGATCGCCGCGCGGACGGCCAGCCGGCGGAGTGCCGGCCAGAGGGCGCGGGCCCGGACGACCACCCTCGCCGGGGCAGCGAGAAAACGGAGCATCCGCTGCCATCTTTCGCTCACGTCACCCCTCCAGCCCGGCCACGATCATGCCCGCCAGAAGCGCCAGCCCCACCAGCAATGCCGCATAACCGGCCGCCGTGACGAGCCAGAATACCCTGTGGCCGGGCGCGGTCGTGCGGAGGGTATCGAGCCGGCCCTGTTGGCGGAGCCGTTCGAACAGTTCCGGGCGCGTTTCCTGGAACTCGTCCTCGCCCACCAGGCCGGTCAGCACCGAGCGGTCGACGGGAAAGACGTCGGGCCGGAGATGCGTATTGAAGAAGTGGACCGCGAAAACGAATCCCGTCGCCAGAAGCGCCTGCGTCGAGTGGATCACCTGGGCGACGTTCAGCCCAATGCCCGGCAGGAACCGGCAGAAGAAATTCGGGAACCACAAGACCAGGCCGGTGGACCCGATGATTATGATGTCGGCGGCCGCGCCCCAGAAATCGAACTTCTCCCAGTAGCCCCAGCGGTCGTAGGTGGGCTTGGGCCCCAGGCCGAAGAACCATCGCATCATGGCGAAGAAGTCCTTCGCGTCGCGCGAGCGGGGCATGGGAGAGTCGGGCCCGAAGACCAGGGCCGTCCTCGACTCGCCGCGCCGCCGCCCTTGCCGGTAGAGCCACACGAGCCGCACCAGGTAGGCCGCAAAGCACCCGAAAGTCACCAGCGCGCAGACCCGGTGCCAGAAGCTGGTGGACGCGAAACCGCCCATCGTGTGCGCAATGTTCTGCGCCCACGCGGTATGACTGTACTTCAGCGGCAGCCCCGTCAAGGCCAACCCCAGGAACGCCAACAACATGACGGCGTGGCCGACCCGGTGGAACAGGGGAAAGCGGACGTAGGCCGGCCCGTGCGGCCGCAGCCGCGACGGGCGGCCGCTGCGGATCACGTCGAT
Source organism: Thermoguttaceae bacterium (assembly GCA_050014815.1). Lineage (GTDB taxonomy): Bacteria > Planctomycetota > Planctomycetia > Pirellulales > Thermoguttaceae > JBEKCP01. Next base: position 4,184 of record JBEKCP010000375.1, read on the forward strand.
CAGGCCCCGGATGAACCACAGAACCGAGTGTACCCCGAACAGCCCGAACGTCGTCAACAGCAGCGTCAACAAGACCACGTAGACGCCGTGTACGATCGGGCTCCGCTGGGCATTGGCATAGTCCGAGTGCGGATCGAAAGCAAGGAAGTTGCCCGCCGCGTTGGCATGGCACCCAACCTGCCCGCAGGTCCCGGCGCGATGTTCCGCCGACAGCCGCGAGAGGGCCTCCGACGCCGGCAGGATGTCATGGGCGCCGTGGCAGTCCGAGCACTTGGCGGCCGGGGCGTACCCCAACTCGGTCAGATGGCCGTGGACGCTCAGGGCGTACTGGCTCGACAGGTTGGTGTGACAGTTTCCGCAGCGGGTGGGCAACTGCAACCGGAACGCCGCGGAAGTCGGCTGCACCAGGTCGTGCCCCACGTGGCAGGAGGTGCAACTAGGCTTTCGGCTGGCATCGTCCAAATCTCGCCGGGCGCCCGGCGCCTCGCGGGTGGCCTGGCCGCCCGGCCCGCTGCCCCGCCCGTGTACGCTGGTCTGCAACCGCTTTTCGATGAAACGGTGGCACTTGCCGCAGGTCTGGGCAACCCGGGCCGCGTGCAGCGTCGATCGCTTGTCCCGCGCACGGTAAATGCCGTGGGCGCCGTGGCAGTCCGCGCAGGCCGGCACCGCCAAGAGGCCCATCTTCTCATACCCCTGGCCGTGTACGCTCTCCAGGTAGGTGGCCAGCTCCTTCTCATGGCAGCCGCCGCAGGTCTTCAGTTGATGATCGAGAAAGACGGGCGACGCAGGGTCGCGGACCGGCGCCAACTGGTGCGAGACGGCCCCGTGGCACCGGTCGCACTCCAGCGGGGTGCCCTGGCCGCGATCGTTTCGCGCGCCCGCCTTGCCATGCACCCCCTTGACGAGCCCCTCATCGATCGCCTGCTCCTTGTGGCAGGCCGCGCAGAACTTCTTCACCTCGGCCGGCTTGGCGCGGAAACCATCCTCCAGAGCGTGCGCCTGGTTGGGCTTGTCCGTCTGGTAGTTTCCACCGTGGCAGTCGTGGCAGTTAACGCCCTTGAGCCAATGGACGTCCAGCTTGAGCTTCTCCAAGGAGATATGGAACCGCCGCTGGTCGCCCTCCCACAGGTCCGGATCGCCGTGGCAGGCGATACAGTTATTCTTGTCGGCGGGAACGTGGGAGCCCTTCGGCGGCGGCATCGCCGCCACCGCGGCGGGCTTCGGCGCGGACGTATCACCCGGCTGCCCCTGGGTAGTCGTAGCCGCCGGCACGACGGAAACAGGGACCGAGTCGCCGGCAACAGCCGCAACCACACCCCACGCCGACAGGACCACCCCTGCCGGCAGCAAGAGCGCGAGGAACCGTTTCATGCGTCGAGGGCCTACTGCTTGTCGTAAGCCGGGTGCGGCTTGTGCTTCTGGTCGATGTGGCACCGGATGCAGACGTTCTGCGGATCGACCTTGTAGATCGATCCCCGGACGGCTTTGTCCTCGTCAGGCGAGAGTGTTTTCTTGTTCTCGTACTGCTTGGCGATGGCCCCATGTTTGCTGCCCGGCCCGTGGCACGCCTCGCACGTGGTGCCGGCGAGGTTGGGCGTCGAGGTTGCGTCCTTGAAACCGGTCGCGGCCCCATAGCCCGTCGCATGGCACTTCAAACACTCGCCGTCCGTACGATACTTGGCCGGCAAGCACTCGAATGCCTCTTTGGCGTGCTTGCTCGTCTTCCACGCCTTTTGTTCCTTGAAATGACAGGCGGAGCACTGCTTGGATCCTGTGTAGGTCTGGTCGGCCGGGGGATGAACCTCGGCGACGGGTTCCGCCGGCGGCTGCGATCGCACGGGCTCGACCCACATCATCCAAACCAGAGCCAACGCCCCTGCACCGACGAGGGCCACCCAATCGCGCCTTGAGGTCATCATGCTGTCTCTCCTAGTTTGACATGAAGGAAGCATCCCGCTGCGGACGCACGTCCCCGATCGTCGGGATGATACAAGCCGTCTAATCTACTTCATGCCGTCGCAATAATCAACAGTTGGGACGGATGATTTTTCTCTTCGACACCACCCTTGACAAAAC
>JBEKCP010000376.1:0-6242 GCA_050014815.1 Thermoguttaceae bacterium
CTGGGCAAGCTGGCGTAGTTCCGCAATCAGTTCCGGGTTGGAAACCGCAATCGCACCAAGGCGGCGAATGACCGCAACAAGTGATGCTTCCAGGTCTGTGGACATACAACGTGCTCCGGGAAAACGAACGGCCCTGATTGGCGGGGAGGAACACCAATCGGCTGCAATAGAAACGGCCGCGAAGGTGAGCAATAGCCTTCGGGACTGGAGCGGTCCCGCACTTCGCGGCCGGGTGTCATTGTACGGCGGCAAGTCAGGGCAGTCGAGGGTATGAGACCCAAGCCGCTTGGGTACCCGCTCGCGGGTGCCTCTCCCGGAGGGAGAGGGGAGGTCTGCTAGTAGCCCGTCGGGGGCGATGGAACCGGGGGCGGGCTCGATGGTGATACCGGCGAAGTGGGTGGAGTCGGCAGCACCGGCGGCGCTGTTGGCGCCGGAGGTGGCGGCACATATCCCTGCGGCGGCGAATAGCTCTGGTAAGGCGGCGGCGCCGACGGCGGTTGCACGTAGACCGGAGCCGGCTGCACGTACCCGGGAGGCGGGGCCACGTAAACCGGGGCCGCGTAGTAGCGGTACGGATACGGATACGGGTAAGAATACGGATACGGATATGGATACGGATACGGCGGATACGCATAGGCCGGGTACGGACCGTACGCAGGTATTCCGATCCCAATGCCCACGCCAACTCGCACGCCCCCCGCCTCGACCGGCGACCACAAGAGGGCCACAACCGCCAAGGCCACCAGCCCGATCAACACTTCCTTCCTGTCCATGACGCATTCTCCTCTGTTTTGTGCCACATCATCAATCGACAGATCCCGGCCGCCAGTTGAATGAGGAGCGGGCCAGTGATTTTGCACAGTTTCGCCAAAGCCCGCATCCGACGTATTTTATTCAGCGTTCCGTCAGAAATGCGGTTTATTCGCAAATCTCCGGGTCGGGGATAGCTCTGCGCCGGTCGCGAATCTGCTAAAATAGCCCCGCGCAGTCGTGGGACGGCAACGGGAGAATATAGCAACAAGATCGGTCGTCTGACAGCCCAATCGAGGAGACACATCGCGAGAACGCGAAAGAGCGAAAACACGGAACATTTGAACCTTTATCCACACAAATAGGGAATCGCTGCCATGAATTCTACGATGGTTCTGATCGGGCTGGTGGTGGTTGTGTTCTTGTTGGCGATCGCGGTTGTCGGGATGTACAACCGGCTGGTGACCCTGCGGAACCGGTACAAGAACGCCTTTTCACAGATCGACGTGCAACTGAAGCGGCGGTACGACCTCATCCCGAACCTCGTCGAGGTGGCCAAGGGCTACATCAAGCACGAGCGGGAGACGCTCGAGGCGGTGGTCCAGGCCCGCAATGCGGCCTACGCGGCCGGACAGCAGGCGGCCCAGAGCCCCGGCCAGCGGGAGGCGATGGCCGCACTGGGGGGCGCGGAGGGCCGGCTGACCGGCGCCCTGGGCCGGTTGTTCGCCGTAGCGGAAGCCTACCCCGACCTGAAGGCCAACCAGAACATGATGGCGATTCAGGAGGAGTTGTCGTCGACGGAGAACAAGATCGCATTCGCCCGGCAGGCCTACAACGACTCTGTGACGAGCTACAACACGCAGCGGGAGGTGTTTCCCACGACGGTGATCGCCTCGATGTTCAACTTCCAGGAGGCGCACCTCTTGGAGATCGAGCAGCCCGAAGAGCGGGCGGCCCCCAAGGTCTCGTTCGGCTGAGGCGGAAAAAGAGGGGACAGGCGCCTCCTATCGCGACAAACAACCCCTCACCCCCAACCCCTCTCCCGCAAGGGGAGAGGGGAGCAGTTGATGGGCGGCTACCATGGCGACGGACTTTTTCGAGCGCGAGGACCATGCCCGCCGCCAGACGAGGCGGCTCGTGGCCATGTTCGTCATGGCGGTGGCGGTCATCGTCCTGGCGATTTATCTCGTCGTGGCGATGGTGGCGATCGATGTTTTGCAGCAGCACGGCCGGGTGGGCGTGGCGCCGACCTTATGGGATCCGGCACTTTTTGCGTGCGTGGCGCTCGGGACAATCCTGGTGATCTCCGCGGGCAGCCTGTACAAGATTTCGGAGCTTTCCGCCGGAGGGGAGCACGTGGCGCTGATGCTGGGGGGCCGGGCGGTCAATCCGCAGACCCAAGACCTTGCCGAGAGGCGGCTCTTGAACGTGGTCGAGGAGATGGCCCTGGCCTCCGGCATTCCCGTCCCGCCGGTATACGTCCTGGACCGCGAGCCGGGGATCAACGCGTTCGCCGCGGGGCACCGCCCCGGCAATGCGGTGGTGGCCGTTTCGGCCGGCTGCCTCCATTATCTCAATCGCGAGGAACTCCAGGGAGTAATGGGCCACGAGTTCAGCCACATCCTCAACGGCGACATGCGGCTGAACCTCCGCCTCATCGGCATCGTCTTCGGCATCGTCGTGTTGTCCGTCTGCGGCTACTACGTCATGCGCTCGGCGAGCCTGTTCTCGTCCCGCGATTCCAAGGGGCGGGGCGCGGGGGCCGCGGCCGCGGTCCTCTTCCTCGGGCTTGCGCTCTGGATCCTGGGTTGTCTCGGCGTGCTCTTGGGCAAGCTGATCAAGAGCGCCGTCAGCCGACAGCGGGAGTTCCTGGCCGACGCCTCGTCGGTCCAGTTCACGCGTGCCCCCGGGGGAATCACCGGGGCGCTGAAGAAGATCGGCGGTCTGGCCGAGGGGTCCCGGATTCGCGACGCCCACGCCGAGGAGATCAGCCACATGTTCTTCGGCGATGCGTTTGCGGGCTCGTTTTTCAACCTTTTCGCCACGCACCCGCCGCTCGGGGAGCGGATCCGGGCATTCGATCCGGGATTTGACGGCCGTTTCCCTCCGATCCAGGCCGAGACGGTCGTGGCCGAGATCGCCGACCAACCGGGGAAAAAGGGGACAGTCCCCATTTGCCGGAACGGCCCGGAGGGTGCTTCGCACAAATGGGGACCGGGTACCCCTTGGGTGCCTTTTTCCCCACAGCAGTGCGTGGACCAGGGCGATTTGGTGCAGCGGATTGGGCGGCCGCAAGCGAGCGATTCGCACCATGCGGGCCAAGTGCTCCGCGCGATGCCGGCCGTGCTCCTGGATTCCGCCCGGGAGCCGTCCACGGCGCGGGCCGTCATTTACGCCCTTCTCTTGAGCCGCGATGACGAAGCGACCCGGACCCTGCAGTTGCAAATGCTTCAATCGCAGCTCGATCCGCACTTGTATCAAGAGACGCAGCAACTGGCGGCCGTGGCCCAACCGCTCGATGCCGGCGCCCGGCTGCCGTTGGTGGATCTGGCGGTGCCCGCGCTCAAGAAGGCATCGCCCGAGCAGTATGCGCAGTTTCGGCAGGTCGTCGAGGCGTTGGTGGGGGCGGAGCACAAGGTGGACCTGTTCGAATACTGCCTCCGCACGGTGCTCTTCAGTTACCTTGACGTGTACTTCAGGCTGAAGAAGCCGCCGGCGATCCGCTATCGCACCGTCGGCGCGGTTGCCCAGCCGGCGGCGGTGGTCCTCTCCACGCTGGCCAATGTCGGCGCGAGATCTCCGGAGGACGTCCAGCGGGCATTTCAGGCCGGGGCTGAGGAGCTTGGGCAATTTGTGCCCGGGACGCTTGGGGCCGGCGCCCAGGGCCTTGGGCCGTTGGCGATCGTGCCCCGCCAGCAGTGCTCGCTTCGGACGTTCGACGCTGCCGTGGCCGAGCTTGCCAAGGCTGGTCCGTATGTCAAGCGGGCCGTGATTTCCGCCGCATCGGCCTGCATCGCCGCGGATGGCAAGGTGACGATCGAGGAGAACGAGCTGTTGCGGGTGTTGGCTGCCGTGTTGGCGTGCCCGGTACCGCCTTCGCCGCCCCTCTCGTAAACCAGGCCCTTTGCGGCCGGACGGGGACTGTCCCCGTGAACGGTTACTCTCGACCAACCAGGGGGTGCTTCCGGCGAATTGTTGGTTTTTTGGACGGCCCAAAGGGTTTCTTGGCGGGGCCTAGTTATGGCGGCGCGCCGGGCGGGTTGTGAAATAAGGACTTACGGCGTGATTTCACGCCAGTTGTCTTCCCCCCGCAATAGGGCCCGGCCAACAAATTCCTCCACAAGAGACATAAGTCCTTGTTGGAAAGCATCTTGCACGCTTTTTCGGCCGGACGCTAATTGGGCCATAATTGGGCCGTTCACATTGGGTAATTTTCAATCGCTAAGTTCTTGCGCAGTAAGGGTCGTCGCGGCATCAGAGGGGGCACCTGTACTTCTCCGGGGGCGCAAAAAAATGGCCACTTAGAATGGTGGTATGAGTTGACACTGTGGTGCTATTTCTGAATTCCATGCCCCCAGGACGCAGGGGGGCTGTCCCGATTTTCGCGGGCATCGGGCGCAGCTTGGTCGCGAACATGGGACTGTCCCCTTTGACGCGACGTCGGCCGCGGCAGGTGGCACGCCGGCTCGCCGACGTGGCGACGTAGCGAGACGCCATACGGGCACTGATGCGGAGTCACGGGGGTAGTCGGAAGACGCACCTCATCCTGGCCCGGCTCGATGGTTCAAATGCGTCGGTCCGATGTGACCGGTGCGCGCAGGGAAGATGCCGTTGCGCGCGCCGGTGAGGGCGACCGATGCGCGCAACAAATGGCGATCCGACAGCCCGGACCAGAGGGCCGATGCGCGGAAAACTTCGACTGAACGCACCCGATTTTCCAGAAGGGCGTCAATTGGCTGTCTTGCAGACATCGCCGCGATCGACTCTGGCCGATTGCTCAGGTCCTGCGGTATCGCTCAGCTATCTCCCCGTGGGCGACCGTTGCCAGTTTTTTGAATATGCCCGTCCAATCGAACACTCAGAATCGCAGTTGACGCATCATACCACTGGATTTCTACCGTGGATGGGATAACCTGCTCTCTTCGCCAGAATACATTCGCCTCGAATACAACCTGTTTCCCGCAATTCAACATATCGCGGACATCTGCGAGGAGGCACAAGCTTTCTAGCGGCAACCCCTCTGGACGCCAATCACTCCTAGGCCAGCGACTTACTCCAAGACTACCGAACGCATGGCGGGCGATCACCCGCGGGTGGCTCCCTTGCATGAAAACACACGCAATCAGCCCGTCGGCGGCCGGACATATTTCGTACACGTCGTGAACATGCAACCTGTAAATGAAAACTGCCGGCGACACCCTAAACCGCTTCGCGATCTCGAGGCATTGCCCCGCTGTCGGAAGGCCGTCCCCAATTTCCCGCAAGAGTGCCTTCTTGGGCAGTAGAATCACGCGTGCCATCTGACTACAACTGTTCTCCAATGCTCTCCAGTGACGCTGAAGCAATTCGTTGCGGCAATCTCCTCCCACCGCATTGAAGAAAAAGACATGCGCCATCTCATGCGCGACGCTAAACCTGAGCGGGACGTTAAGGCAGCGAAAATCGTCTTCGGTTGGCTCTATGAATGTCTTAGTGAATCGCTCAGCACCGTTCGCCGTGGTGTTAACATAAATAACGTACCCGTGCTCGACGGGGCCGATGCCCGCAGTGCAAAGTATCGGGAGTAGTTCAATTCGCTGAATCCTTAGGGCCACCGCGAGTTTATGCAATGGAACGGGCGCCTCGTCGGCGAGCGCAAAACTCATTCTATCTGCTTGACGCCACGCTTCGTGGCGCATCTTAAGCAGCGGACCTGCTTGCGTGCGTGGTCTCATAGCTTCGTTCCCGGCCCCTACTCCGGCTCGCTACACATGCCGAGGAGGTCCATTTGCGCGGGCCCGGACATACTGCCGGTCGCCAGGCCTTTTGCTATGGATCTCGCGCCATCCACGAGTGTGTGCGGATTTGCGTACGCCGCCGCGAGATGAGTGTCCATGTTGGCTAAATTTGTGCCAAACTCGGAATAGAATCTAGGACGCGAGCCCTCTGGCAGCGACTCGACGATCCCCTGGAGTTCCTGCTTGGCCTTCCTAAAGCTACGCCTTGTCTTACTGTCCCTCAGCTTCCCCTCAACGCCCCTTGCCCATTCGGAGAATTTCAACAGCTTTGTTTCGACGGGCGTGCCCATCGGCGGCACGGGACCACGAGCAGCCGGTTGGAGTATACGCGCCAACTCGCTTTCCACGTCGCCGATTGAGGGTGCCGGCTGCCCCTTTTTGCCGGTTTCGACCGGACCCGGTCGTTGGCGCAGGAATCTCTTCACCACCGGAACGTCTGTCAGCAACTTAAGGGCGGACTGGGCAACTTGGAATTCTTGCTGAGACATCGTGATC
>JBEKCP010000377.1:0-6239 GCA_050014815.1 Thermoguttaceae bacterium
TTGTGGGCGGAAATGGTTATCACGGACCGGCCCTTCCGGGTATGGGGCCGGACAAATGGATCGCCGTCGGGAACCTCGAAGTAGGCGTTGGAGAATATCCGTGGAGTGGTTATACGGGTGTGTCGAAACTGGATTTTCTGGATATGCCCCTGGAACGTTCGTGGACATCCGATCTATCCTCTCCTTTGATATTTCTGTCATTGCCCTTGATTTCGGGACGATTTGCGCGCCTGGGTTTGGATTTCTGGCCTGATGATGTCAGATATTCAACCCTCATCTGGGGCGCTTATCCGCTTCATCTGTTGGGGCGTGGCCCGGAGGGCCCGCTGCCGACCGTGCGCCTCCAGATGGTACGGGAAGGCGTACAGAATTTCGAGGCGAGGTTGACCATTATCGAGGCGATGGCGAAGCTGTCGGAGGAGCAGAAGAAACCGTATCAGGGACTGTTGAATACCATTTTGTACGGGAAAGGCAGACTCGGCGGCGGCAGTGGATGTCTGATCCAAACGGAACTGAATGGGAACGCTCCCGGGTTGCAATTTGCGCAGATCTACCGCGCCGCCGAGGAATTGAGCGGCATCAAGACCGAGGCGAAATGGGAAGAACCGCCGAAGTGAACGGCAGAACCACACGGTGTCGACGCTCTAACGCGGCGGCGCCACACTACACAGGAGACAAGCATGAAAGCACGAATCGTTCGAGCATGTTTCGGGTCGGTGATGGCGCTGAGTCTGGCGTTGGACGCTGCGGCGGCCGATCTGCCCAAGATCACCCACGATTGGCCGTGTTACAGCGGCCCGTTGGGAACGTTCGCTGATGAAACCAAAACGCCGTTGCTCGACGATTTCAGTCAGGCAAAGCTGGTCTGGAAGAGCGAGGACAAGAGCATCGGGTGGGGCAAGACGACCACCGGGGATCGTCCAAGCTCGCCGCGTGAGCCGGGCCTGTATCCGAGCGGACAGGGCAGTCTGATCGTTGCCGGCGGCATGGTCATCGCCGCCTATTTCATTCCCAGCGGTCAGGTCATCCACAAGGAATTCGAGAGCAATCCCCCTGAATTGCGTCAACGTGGCATGGTGATGGCCGACGATGTCATTCTGGCAGTCGATGCCGCGACCGGGAAAACGAAATGGAAGCAGGTCTTTGCCGGTAAGGGAGTCAATTGTCAGTCGGGCAAACGTCCGCGGTATGGCGCCACGCCGGCGGCGGCGCAGGGGAAGGTATTCCATATCGGCACAACCGGACGGATCTATTGCGTCGACCTGGTTGATGGCAAACCCTTGTGGGAAAGTTTCATCGGGACCGAACCGCCCAAGATGATCGACGAACAAGCGGGCAAGGCGCTTGTTCAAGCATCCTCAAAAGGGAATGGCATTAGATTCCTGCTCAATCTGGTGGTCTGCGATCAGGTGTTGCTTGTTCCCAGCGGCGACACACTTCTTGGATTTGACATCGCATCCGGCAAACGGTTGTGGGAGTGTGACGGAGTCTTGTCTGGTCATAACGTGCCCTCCCCGGTGAAAGTTGAAAATCAATGGACACTCTTCTGTGTGAACGGCAAGGGCGAAATGCGGTTGATGGAAGCGAAGACAGGCAAAGTGTTCTGGCAACGTGCGCTTTCACCTGGCTTTCGCTATACAACACAATCGGTCGCGGCGGACAGCAAGGCTTTTGTCTGGAATCCAGGCGAGACGGTTGTGGAAAACGGGAAGGACAGAATTTTGGGCAAACCCGCCTGTTACGAACTCAAACTGGATGGTGCGAAACTGCTGTGGGAACTTCCCGGCAAGTACCAGCACGCAATGGGCGGTGATGGGGGAGAATCCGCGAAGATTGGTTATCGAGACGGCCGCGCCTACTTTGGGACTACTGAATACGCATTCGTGGCCGTCAATGCCGCCGACGGGAAAATACTGGGGAAACTTGCGCCGAAAACGACATCTTTTGGTTCGTTCTCCCTGTGGGGCGACAAGTTCGTGATGACTGGCGACAACAGTCACGAGAGCATGGGTTGGAGTTGTTCTTACACTCCCCACACGTTGGAATTGGCCCCCACAGGCAAATCGTATTCCCCGCGCGGCAATCAAGGGGTTAGCGGCTACATCATTCCGATGCGCGATCCGTTCGCCGATGGTTTCCAATTCACGCGAACGGCCACTGGCCAGATCTGGTGCTACGATCTGCGGGCGCAACCACAATAGTCACCGTCAAGGAGACAGTCATTTATGAACAACAACCACCCTAGGAAGGAGACCGTCATGAGCACACGACCCGTGCTAACGCACAACCGAAGCTCTACCAGACCGGATGTCCCGAAGTTTTCCAAGGTGAAGGGACTCCGTTGGTTGATCGTCGCGGTAATGCTGCAATCGGCCGCTGGTATCGCCTCGGCGCAGGACAAACCACCTGCTAAATCCAAGGGATCCCCGGCAACCAATTCCCCGCCACTTGCACCCCTGGATGTCCAGGCCTGCCTCAAAGGTCCCATGGCCGGTGTGACCGATATCATCTTCGCCGTCCGAAAGTTTGGTGGAGATCCTCACTTTTACGCCAATATTGGATACGGTTGCCCTCCTCCCGGCACCTCCGGCGGCAAGTTGTGCCGCCTGAACGTCACCTCGGGTCATGTCACCGATATCTTGAACGATCCAGAGGGGGCCGTGCGCGACCCGTGCGTTTCCTACGACGGTCGCAAGATACTCTTCTCCTATCGCAAGGCCGATTCCGGGTATTTCAACCTTTACGAGATCAATGCTGACGGCTCGGGGCTGCGACAAGTCACGGATGGCCCCTGGGATGACATCGAACCCATTTACCTGCCCAACGATGATATTGTCTTCTGTTCCTCGCGTGCCAAGCGGTGGGTGAACTGTTGGTACACCAAAGTGGCGCATCTGTACCGTTGCGGACCGGACGGGAAGAACATGTTCCCGCTCTCCGCGAACATCGAGTACGATGTTACCCCATGGATGATGCCGGATGGTCGGGTGTTGTACACGCGTTGGGAATATGTGGACCGCAGTCAAAGGGCCTTCCACCACCTCTGGACCTTCAATCCCGATGGCACAGACGTCCAGGTCTTCTTCGGCAATATGCATGGCGACACGGCCATGCTGGATGCCAAACCGATTCCCGGCTCGCGCAAGATCGTCAGCATCTTTTCCCCGGGCCACGGTGAGATTGAGCACTCGGGCGTGCTGACTATCGTCGATCCGGGTGCCGGTCCTGACGAGCGCGCGTCCGCCCGCAGCGTCCTCCAGGACAAATTCTTGCGCGATCCCTGGGCCTTCTCCGAGGACTGTTTTCTGGCCGCCCGCCACCAAGAGATCCTGCTGGTCAACGGCCAGGGACAGACGGCTGCCCTGTACAGTTTGCCGCCCCAGGATCCGAAAGCGAAGGGGGGCATGTACATGGTCAACGAGCCGCGGCCGCTCGCTCCCCGGCCGCGCGAGCCGAGCATTCCTTCGCGCATCAATCTTCAAGAGTCAACCGGCCGCCTGGTGTTGGCTGATATCACCCACGGCCGCAACATGAGCGGCGTCAAACCCGGTGAGGTGCGCAAACTCCTGGTATTGGAGGTTTTGCCAAAGCCAATCAACTATAGTGAGTCGATGGCGCCAGTCACCCTCGGCGGCAGTTTCTCGCTCAACCGCATCCTGGGCACGGTCCCGGTCGAGGCCGACGGCTCGGCCTATATGGAACTGCCGGCCTTGCGCAGTCTCTTTTTCGTGGCGCTGGGCGAGAACGAATTGTCGGTCAAGCGCATGCAAAGTTTCCTCAGCGTCATGCCGGGCGAGACGAGCAGTTGTGCCGGTTGCCATGAGCGCCGGAGCGAAACTCCGCGAATACGCCCCGGCCTGCAGGCCCTGCAACGCCCACCCAGCCGCATCGAACCGATTTCCGGCGTCCCGGAGATATTTGACTTCCCCCGCGACATTCAACCCATCCTCGACAAACACTGCGTCAGTTGCCACGGGCCTGACCGTTACGAAAACAAGATGTTGCTCGATGGTGGACGGGGACGGGTTTTCACCCACGCTTACTTTACCCTGATGTCTCGGAGGCTATCCACTCACGGCCAAGAGAATTGTGGGCGTAATTGGGCTTATTCGGATTGCTGTTGGTTGGTCTCGCACGGTCACAATGGCGTAGGAAACCGCGCACCGCGGACCATCGGCACTTCTGCCAGTGCTCTGTTGCGATTCCTGGGACCAGACCACCACAAAGTGAACATGACGGCCCAAGAACAACAGATGGTGCGATTGTGGATCGAGTCATCGGCCTGTTACATCGGCACCTACGCCGCGATGCGTTACCATCAGTACAATGCCGCCGATCTGCATTTTCCGCTGGACTTTCCCGACCCATTCAAGCGCCGCTGCGATGGTTGTCACACAGGAGGGAGGTCGTTGCCCCCGGCGGACCTGGCCTTCGACCTTACCCACCCGGAGAAATCGTTGATGCTCTTGGCGCCCCTGGCCCGGAGCGCGGGTGGACTGAACCTGTGTAAAGGCAAAGTCGCCCCTCTTGGTCCCGTCAAGCAACCGGTGCAACCAACACTCACGAAACCCGAGGAACCACCAACGCAGGAGCTAGTCAACGTCTTCGCCTCGAAGGAGGATCCCGATTACCAGGCGATGCTCGTCTACTTCGAGAGGAGAATAAAAGGCCACGGCATTCGGTTTCCCATGCCGGAATGGCAACCGGACGACGGTTACATTCGCGAGATGAAGCGGTACGGTATCTTGCCGGCCTACCTCGATCCGGCCAAGACCCGTGTCGACCCGTACCTCACGGACCGCGCCTACTGGCAGTCGCTCTGGTGGCCGCAAGCGAACGGCGCCAACTCGGCCATGTTCAAGGTCGAAGCCGTGCTCAAGGACGCCAAGAACTCGGACGGCGCGGCGATCGACGGGCTGTTGGCGCTGGCGGCCGACGCCGACCCGTCGGTCCGGTGCGAAGCCACGCTTGCGCTCGCGCCGCGTCTGGTCGCAGATCGTCTGGCCGGCCGCAAGTCCAAGGTTCTCGCCGCTTTGGCGGGCCTGTCCCGCGACGCCGACGCCGAGGTGCTCGCGGTAGCCGCGCCGGCGCTCAGTACGTTCGGGGCCGAGGCGCTGGATATCGTGGCCGCCAACGTCAAGAACCCCAGCGCCGCCATCCGGCAGGGCGCGATTCGCACGTTGGGACTCCTGAAAGACGTGAAGGATCCTCGCGTGAACCAGACTCTGTCGGCCGAACTCGGCAACCGCGAACCGGACATGATGCTTGCCGTGTTGGACGCGGCCAAGGCGCGCGGCGCCGATGCCGCGGAACTGGCCGCGCAGGTTGCCCCCTTCGTCGATTCCTCGAACGCCATCGTCTCCCGGAAGGCGATCGAGGCGCTGTTGAGCATCGGACAATTGCCGCCCACGCGGCCGAAACGGCTGGAGGCGATCTTGGTCGAAATGCTCGGCGTGTCCAATCAGCAAATGGCCATGCGCGCGGTGGCCATGGTTCGCGCGTTGGGCGACGACGAGGCGATGCGCATCTTCGCCGCCGTCCTCAAAGGGAACGACGCCTTGAGCGGCGCGCGGGCCTGCCACGGCCTGACCGCGATCGGCAAGCCGGCCGTTCCCTTGCTCCCGTTGATCCGCGAGGCCCAGACCAAGTGGAAACATCGCGTCTTCACCGACGCCTCCACCAAAGCCATCGCGACCCTGGAGAAGGCCCGATAGACCGCAACGAAGGCCGGTGTCGCCATACGGCCGCCGTGGCGTTCCGGCCGGCGTGACAAGGGCAGGATCCCCGTAAGCCGTCGAAGAAGAAGGAGCCCCAATCGTGTTCGTCAGAAACATCATCCGCACTGTGATTGCCGTTGCCATGATCGTTGGGGTGCTGCCAGTCGCGCATGCAGCGCAGACTTTGGTGGCGGAGAAACCTGAACTGGTGCCCATCGACACCAGTACCTTCGGGGTGCTGGCCGCTGATCTGGGGTTGCGGCTCATCGCGCCCCGTCAGGGATATGCCTCGTCGCTGGCCGTGGTGCGCGGGCCAAAGATCGCGGGAGTCGCCACCACCCCGCCGCGTCTGACGGGACCGGGCGGGGCGGTTCTGCCGCCCGAGGCCGTACAGATTCGTTGGCTCAGCGGCGACCAGTTCACGCCGTCGCCGGTGCCGGGTCAATACATGGAAGGCCGCGCAGTGCTTGGGCAGCAGGTGCATATCGTGCTGACCGTCCACGCGCCGAAGGCTGCCGCTGC
>JBEKCP010000378.1:0-6206 GCA_050014815.1 Thermoguttaceae bacterium
ACGTCGGTCGCCGGGTTGTCCGTCTGGTCCGTGGAAAGCAATGCGTTGCCTTGATACTGGATTGCCACGGAGCCCGGGTTGGTGACCGCTCCCGCGGCGCCGATCTGGAAGACGCACGCCGCGGGTATGGGATATTCCAGGCCGATCGGAACGTAGATGCCGTTGATCAGCCTGACGCCGTCATAGGAGCCGACCCGAGCCGCTGTCGCATCGTAGGGCCAGTCGGCCGTGAAATCCCAGGCCGCCAGGACCCGCTTGTACTCGGCCCAGCCGCCGCTGCAAGTCACGGTCACGTCGGAATTCTTGAAGATTTTTCTGATCTTCCAGTTGCGCACCTGGATTATGAGCGGCTGACCGTTGGGCAGAAAAATCTCGATGTTTCCGCCCTGCCCCTCGATCGTACGAATCGTCGGAATTGCCATGGTTCGGCCTCTAGGGTACAAGTGCGGCAAGGTTTGCCAGGGTGGTGAATTCCAGCCACGTGTAGTAGGGCCACACGGCCGTCCAGCCGACCAAGCCCTGTTGGAGCTTGCTGTTGTCGATCGATACGCGGGGAACGCCCGGCTTCACGCGATAAACGAAATTCGCTCCGTTGTACTGGAGGTTCTTGATCGCCTGCCCATACCCCAGGAGCGACGCATAGATCGCCCACAAGACGGGCAGGATCGAAGCCCCCAGGGCCGCATGGCCTCGCCTGTCCAATTGCTGCTTGTCCGTGGCGGCGATGATGTTCCATTGGCATCGCAACAGGTCCGTTCCGCTGAGCTGATCGGGGACCGCGAATTCTTCCGCTGGGTCTGCTCGCACCTCCGGCCGGTCGGAATCTGTCTGCTGGTCCTTCCGCGGGTCTACCTTGTCGCCGATCCATTTGATGCGGTTCGGCGGCGCAACCACACCGACAAACGCTTTCGAGTTCTCCAGCATGTCCCACAGCCCGCAGAACACGAGCGTGAAGGGGTCGCCGCTCGCGTTCGGTTGCAGGTTGGGGGTTGCGGGCACTGCTCATTCCCTCTATCAAAAGACCCGGCTCGACTTGACCGGCCGGCCTCGGTGCGACCTGCATTTGCCAAAAGGACCTTTTGTGTTCCGCGAATCAGCTTGTGGGCACTTCCGCGATGAAGACCGCCGCCGGATTCTTCAAGATCGGCAGGAACGTATCGCCCGCGAAGTGCTGCAAGCTGACCGGGTTCGTCGTGACCTGGGCGTAGCTGAACGGCCCGGCCACCTGCTGGAGGTTGCCCAGCACCGCCCCCATGTCGTTGGCAAGCTGGATCGACCGCGGCACCGGATAGGTGCCCTCGACGACTTCCCACCAGTCCGTGGACGGATCGGGCGTGAAGACGATGGTGTTCGGGCCCGCCCAATCCTGGTAGTTGCCGTTCTGGTCGACGAAGAAGGCCTGGTCGATCGGATACCACTTCAGGTTGCCGACGCTGGCCGGGATTTCCGCCGTGATCGTCTCTTCCGCCACCCGCTGGCTGCCGCGGATGATCGCCTGCAAGACCGGATCCATGGCGATGTAGCCGGGGATGTTGATGCCGTAAAAGGCATGGGTGATCGGGTGGCCGGTGAGCTTGCGGCCGGCCTTCTTGACCGCCTTCAATTGGGTCAAGATGCCCGGCGTGGGGTTGCTGGTGGCGTTGTATACCCAGTTGGTCAAGAGGTTGCCGGCCCCGAACACGTTCAGCGAACCCGTGTTGCCGGTGGGCACGCCGAAATTGATCGAGAACACCGCGCCGGAGTTGATCAGGTGCGTGCTGCTGTCCGGCGGCAACAGGTTGCCGTCCTTGTCGAAGGCGATGCCGCCCGTGGTCAAGGCCGAAATGACGGACGAGACGCGGAGGTTGCGGAAGCGGGTGCCAAACACCTCCAACTGGCGGTTGATCGTCTCGCGGGCCATTTGCTGGCGGAGGAGCCCCGTGCCGGTTTCCTCGATCAAGAGATTCAGGATCGTCGGATCGTGGGTGAAGTCCTCGAAGGTGTGGATCAGCTTGACGGGCGTCGAGCCGATGCCGACCGGGGCGACGTGCTTGGCGGGCGCCCCGTAGCGGCTCATGGTCGAGGTCTGCCGGGTGCCGGCCACGCGGAGGTATTCGCCGCGGTCGCCTTCGGTCGTGCGGTTCGCCGTGAGGAAGCCGGCCGGAAGAATGTCTTCGGGCACGCCGTTGACGATATCGACCACGCGGCCGATCAGATTACGACTGGCAAGGATTTCCTGAAGAGTGGTTCCGGCCATGATTGCCTATTCCTTCGCTGAAGGGGAAAACGAAAAGGGGCCTGACGCGGATTGCTCCACGCAGGCCCCTAAACGGCTGCGAAGGTTTAGGCTTCTATCAGGTAGCTACTCCCGATTCGGCCATCCGGTGCCGACGCGAGCGATCCGCGTCAGGCCCCAAGTTCAAATTGTCTGGTGATTTGCCTGGTTAGTTGGTTCTCGGTTTACAGGTCGTCATCGAAAGTGAACGGCCCGACCGTCTTCAATGCCGACTTGACCCAGGTTTTCAAGGCCGAATCGGACGGATAGTTGACGATGTTCGGGGCGTTGACCACGCCGCCGGCGATCGGAATCCGTGGAAACTGGATGTTCAGCCCGTTGCCGTTGATGTCGGTCACGCGGATGCCGTCCTCTTCGTCGACAAAGGTCTTGATCGTTTGGCTGCCGTCGGCCGGCTGGACGAGCGAAGAGGCCACGGCGGCATAGGTCACGCCCGCATAGAGCGTCACGGTGTAGGTCGTGCCGTCGCCCGTGGCCGCCACGTTCGTTACCGTCACGGCCTGCTGATTGACCGTACCGCCGGCCGTCGCCGGGCCGGTCAGGTAGAGCGAGCCCGTCACGCCGCCCAATCGCCGGATGATCTCCTGCCCCACGGCGATCGGCACCTTGAAACTCGTCGCGTTGGCGAGAATCGCGGCCGAGGTCAGGCCGAAAACACTGGCCCCGTAGAACCCGCTGGCCGTGATCTTGCCCATCAGCAGGCCCGGCTCCAGGACGTTGACGTAGTTCGTCTGGGCATTGGGCAAGTTGCCGCTGTAGGTGTTGGCCGGGTCGCGGGCGTTGTTGCCGTCGATCGTGCCGCCGCCGGGCAGGTACTGCACGCCGCCGCGGCCTTTCCAGATCGGCTTGTAAACGGCGACGATAGTCGTGCCGATGCCCGGCATTTCATTGGGATTGGCTTGCTGGTACATGATTCTCGCCTCCGCTCAGGGAAACTGGAAAACGGTGATTTGGTGGGTTGCTTCTTCCGGCTTACTTCTTCTTGCTTACGCGCTGGCTGGACGGCAACATGAGGGCCTGTGCCTCCTTCTCGGCCGCGTCGATCTCTTCCTGGTTCTGGCGGTAAGGGTTCGACAGGGCCAGGGGAGGAACTTGCGGGCCGGTCTGCTCGCCATAAAGCCCCTCGTCGTTCTGCGAAAGGAGGGCGATTGCCTGGTCGAAGGCATTGCCGAATGCCTCGTTGGAGAGCGACAGCGCGACGTGGCTCGGGTTGCAGAACTGGGTCAGCAACTGGTCGCGCTGCGGCTTGTTGATCTTGCCGGACGTGAACAGGCCGTCGATCTCGTTGCGGCGCAGCCGGCTCGTCAACTGGGCCAGTTGGGCGTTGGCACAACCCAGCTTGCGGCGGAGGTCCGGCATTCCGGACCCGGAGGTACCGGGTGCCCCATTGCTCATGGCGGCGCCCTTCGGTCCCTGCTCCTCTTCGATCCGCTCATTCGCCGGCTCGGCCTCCTCCTCGTCCTTGAAGGCTTCGAGGATCCGCTCCATCTCCGCCAGCAGTTCCTTGATCGCCTCCAGCTTGTCAAGGTGCTCCATCTCCTCGTCATCGAGGACCGTATGGGCCTTGTCGAGGAAGTGCTGCTTGATGTGGGCCTTCAGGCCCTTGGTCCCTTTCGCCTCCGGTTCGGCATTCAGGTCGCCGAGGGTCGAAGTCTCGTCGCTGGGCAAGGCGGCGCCGTCGCCCGGTCCGGGGACGCCCAGGCCGCCTTCATTCATCGCGCCCAACTGGTCGAGGGCCAAGGGGCGGCGGGTGGATTGGCCGTTGTCTTTCGGGGCTGTGCGGGCGGTAGCCATTGCTTGGTACCTCAATACGGGGACGTGAATGGTCGTGTTGTTGGCTGCGATCGGCATGAAGCCTTTCAGGCCGGGAATTCGCGGATCGGGCGTCAAGAGCAGGTGCCGGATCGGCCACTGGTACTTGTTGCCGTGCGTGTCCTGCCATTCGGGCTCGGCGTAGATGCTGACCCCATTGCTGGCCGCAATTCGCGGGGCATCCTTGCCGATCAGTTCCACGTCGGCCCACAGGCTCTTGCCGTCGTTCGACAGGCCGATGATGTTGCCGCGGTTGTGCTCGCCATCGACCTGGAAGTGGGTGCCCGATGGAACGGGGACCGGGATCTTCCGCTCCTTGAACATCTTGAACGTGTCGGTCCAATGCTTCAGCGTGGCCGGCGTGACCTCAAAGGCTTCGCCGTCGGCAGTCAGGTAGTTGCCGCAGCGGATCGCCTCCACGCGGAAGTGGAACACCGGCTCGCCGTTGACGAAGCGGACGGGCTTCAGTTGCTTGCCATCGGCGGGCATCGCCTTGGCGATGTTGTCGAGGGCCAAACAGAAACCATGTTTGAAACTTGTAACCATGATGTCTGTATCTTAGGGCAAGCTGCCAAACCGCGCCAAGCGAAAGACCTGAAAAATGTATCCAAATGCTGTCAAATGATGTTGTCTGCGCTGGCGGGCTGCGGGCCACAAAGAGGCCACCCACACGAATCACGGATGGCTCGATTGCTTTTTGGTTCGGCTGCTAAGCCGATTGCTTCCGCAGTCGCCAGTCCTGTTTTGGAGGGAAACGCAGACGCCGGGTGGATCAATCGGCCAGCCGTCAAGAAACGAACGATTTCTGGCTTAACCCCGGCTGTGCCGTTTCGCTGCGTCGGTCGATGTGGCCGAAGCGCCCAAGCGAAGCGGCCGGTGGCCCGCTTCTTCCCGAGTTTCTCCTTGAGGATTTGGATCTCTGTCCGCTGGAAGTCGATAATCTGTTGTTGCTGTTGGTTGACCCGGCCCGCGAGACTCAGGTGACGTTGCCGTCTGGGTCGGTGTGCTGGACGGTGCGGCGCTACAGGTCCACATGCATGGTTGTACCAGATTCTTGGCGCCGGCCGCGTGGTCCAGTTGAAGCCGGACAACAGAGTGTGTTGCGAGGAGCGGACAAAGGTCGGAAAATGGCCGCGAAGGACAGTTAAATGCCCGCGACAATCCCACCTGGCCCGAGGTCCGCGATTCGCCTTCCCAGTCTTTGGAAGAACTCGGATTGTTATCGTTATCGACTACCGCTATAATGTGCAACGTTGCGGTGTGCCCCGTCCGATGTGCCGCGGCGGCGGGACAACGGTCCCGACCAGGAATCGCCGTTTGACAATACTCGATCTGGATGATGGCTTCCGGGTCTGCGCAGGTCTCAGGCATATAGCATGGTACGATCACGTTCAGCAGCAGCCACTTTGTCATTGCCCTGCACCGATGCGACGATGCCCCTGTCCAGCCAAGAAGCAGAATTCTTCGTCTCGGTGATCCTGCATGCAGGTAAGGACACTGATATGCTCGACCGGGCAGTCAGTTCCGTCTTACAACAAACCTTTGCCGACTGGGAACTCCTGGTGTTCGGAGATGGCTCAGTCGATGGCATTCGTGAGGACATGCGACCCTGGACCCGTCAGGATCGGCGGATTCGAGTCATGGATTTTGTCACAGACAGCCGGATCGGCGAACCCCGCAACGCGGTGATGAGCCAGGCGCGTGGCGAGTTCGTCACCCACCTGGACGCTGGCGACGAGTATTACCCGGACTACATCGAGCAGGTTGCGCGGTGCCGCGACAAGACCGATGTGTTGGTGTTCGGCTATGACGTAGTCTACCAGGATGGTGCAATGGTAGAACGAGCGGCAAAACGCGGCCCACGCGCCGGCGGCAATGTGTTCTCCATGAACCCGATCGCGCCTCTGGGCGTATCCCACCGCCGGGCGATTGTCGAGCGTGTAGGCGGGTTCAACAACCTGCTCTGGCAGCATGAGGACTCGGATCTTTGGCAACGGCTGGAGCGAGCCGAAGTGCGGCTCGTGTTCATACCGCTCAAGAGCGGGCGACACTATGTCTCGCTGGCCAGGGCGGACTGAGAACCATCAGAGTCATGGCAACAGGGGCGCCCTGCGGATTT
>JBEKCP010000379.1:0-6194 GCA_050014815.1 Thermoguttaceae bacterium
GCAGCCCCGCCTTCCAGAGCGGACGCATTTACCTCCGCGGCAAGAAGAACCTGTTCTGCATAGCAAAATGATCGAACGGAGGCTTGGGTCTAATCCCCGCGACGCAGTCGCGGGGCTTTTCCCAATCCCCAATCCCCAATCCCCAATCCCCAATCCCCAATCCCTCGCCCCTAGCCCCTCTCCTTCAACGCCCGGATCATCATCGGCAGGATCTCCTTATAGTCGCCGACGATGCCGTAATGGGCGACGGAGAAGATCGGGGCGTCGCGGTCCTTGTTGACGGCCACGATCTTGGCCGACTCCTCCATCCCGGCGCGGTGCTGAATCGCCCCGCTGATGCCCACGGCGATGTAGAGGGCCGGGCGGACGGTGGTGCCGGTCTGCCCGACCTGGTGCTCCTTGCCGATCAGCCCGCCATCGACCGCGGCGCGGCTGGCGCCGACGGCGCCGCCGATCGCGCCGGCGAGGTCGTAGATGAGCTTGAAGTTCTCCTTGCTGCCGATGCCGCCGCCGCCGGCCACGATGACGCGGGCCCCCTTGAGGTTCACCTTCCGCGGCTCGACGTGCCGCTTGATGAGCCGCAGGGCCAGCGCCGCCGGGTCGATCTCGACCGGCTCGCGGACGACCTGGCCCCGGCGGGTCGGATCGGGCTCGCCCAGCGCCATCACGCCCTCGCGGACGGTGGCCATCTGCGGCCACTGGTCGTAGTTGACGATCGTGGCGATGATGTTCCCGCCGAACGCCGGCCGGATCTGCAACAGCAGGTTCTTGTGCAGCGTCTTGGTCTTCGGGTCTTCCACGTCGCTGATGTCCAGGTCGGTGCAGTCGGCGGTCATGCCGGCCCGCAGCGACGAGGCCACCCGCGGCGCCAGGTCTCGCCCCAGCGGCGTCGCCCCGTAAAGAACGATCTGCGGCCGGTGCTTCTGGATGAGCGAGGTCAGCACGGCGGCGTACGGGCCG
This sequence comes from Thermoguttaceae bacterium, assembly GCA_050014815.1. Classification (GTDB taxonomy): domain Bacteria; phylum Planctomycetota; class Planctomycetia; order Pirellulales; family Thermoguttaceae; genus JBEKCP01. Next base: position 961 of record JBEKCP010000379.1, read on the forward strand.
GTCTGATAGTGGCCCAACCGCGGGTCGTCGGTCAGATAGACCCGGTCGGCCCCCTGGGCGATCAGCCGTTGCGGCAGCCCCTCGACCCCCGAGCCGGGCAGCACCGCGCCCGCCTTGACGCCGAGCCGGTCGGCCAGTTCCCGGGCTTTGCCGCAGAGTTCCAGCGAGACGTCGTTGAGCGACCCCTCTTCCTGTTCGGCGAAGACCCAGACCTCGCCCTGACGATTCGGTTCGATCATGTTGCTTCCGTTTGAAAGTCCCCTCTCCCTCCGGGAGAGGGTTAGGGTGAGGGGATTGTCAGCCCAGCGTCCTATCCACGACCAACTCGTGGATCAACTGCCGGACGCCGGTTTCGTTGGCGGGCACTTCGGTGTAGCCCGACTTGGTCAATACGATGGCCTGCACGCGGAAGACCTTGGTGGGCGAGCCCGCCAGTCCGCAGCGGCCCAGGTCGGCGTGGATGTTGTCGAGGTCCCACTGTTCCAGGAGCAAGCCCTGCTCCTTGAGGGCTGCCAGGCGGCGCTCGGTCTCGGCGGCCAGCTCGGGCTCGGAGGCGGCGGGCATGGCGCCCTTCACCTCGGAGGCGATTTCGGCGGGGACCCGGGCCCGCTTCAGCCGCATGACCCGCCGGGCCGCCGGCGGACGCGGCTCGTTGGCCGACTGGATCACCGTGACCAGCACGGGCAGCCGGACCTGGACGATCTCCCAACCATGGCCCATGTTCCGCCGGATCTGGACCTCGCCGAGGTTCAGGCCGACTATCTCTTCCAGGTACGTCACCTGCGGAATGCCCAGCTTTTCGGCGCACTGCGGGCCGACCTGTGCCGTATCGCCGTCGATCGCCTGCCGGCCGCAGAAGACGAAATCGTACCGCCCGATCGTCCGAATCGCCTGGCTGAGAATATAACTGGTGGCCAGGGTATCGCTGGCGGCCGCCCGGCGATCGGTCAAGAGGATGGCCCGGTCAGCCCCTCGAAAGAGGCAGTCCCGAAGCACGTCGGCCGCCTTGGGCGGCCCCATGCTGAGCACCGTGACCGTCCCGCCGTACTGGTCTCGCACCTCCAGGGCGGTCTCCAGGGCGTGAAGATCCTCGGGATTGAAGATGGTCGGCAGTGCCGCCCGGTTGACCGTCCCGTCTTCCTTCATGGCCTCGGCCGTTACGTTGGCCGTGTCGGGGACCTGTTTGACACACACAATACTGTCGTAAGGCACAGGCAATAACTCCCGAGAACGCAAGGCAGGAAAGCCTTGAAGGCTAACAGAGCCGGCGACCCAAGTCAAGGTCGTACGGGGATCGATGTGCCCCGGCGTTAACGTCCAGCGCATCAAGACAAGCGAGGTGAACCGCCATGCCGCCTACCTCACCCCGCGCCGCGGATCGTCCGGTCGGCTTCCCTGGCGGCGCGGACGGCCGACATCACGGCGCTCTCGAAGGCGGGCACGCCCTCCACGTCGTGGTTCGCAAAGAACAAGCGGCCCACCGGCCGGGCTGCACTGCGCCGGGCCTTGCTGAAGACGAACCCTTTGTCCGCAGCCAGAACCGCATGCCCCCAGCGGTACAGATCGAAGCCCGTCACCGTCGATCGCACCCCGGGCAGCACCCGATCGAGATCGGCGAGGATCCACTCTTCGTAACAATCGGCCGACAGCGTCAAGAGCCTCTGACGCTGGCCGGGCATCACCAGCGGCGCGTACACGGTCAGCACATTGGGCCGCGCCATGGGCGCGTGGTGCGGCTCGCTCAGCCCCGGCCAATCGGCCACGACGAAATCCGTGATGAACGAGTCGCCATGCACCAGGCCGTTCCACATCGGAGGGCCGGGAGTCTTGCTCACGTGGACATTCGCCACAATGTAAGGCGCGTACTGAAACGCCTTCACCCCCTCCCGGGCGGCGGCCGGAAGATCGGGCAGCAGGTAAGGCGCCACGTATCGCGGCGCCGCATAGATCGCGGTCCTGGCCCGTGCGGTCCTGGCATTCTCTCCGTCCAGGTAGGTCACGTGGACCTCGTCCCCGGCATTCTTCGCCTGGAGGACGAACGCGCTGGTCCTGATGCGCTCCGGGCCGATCCGGTCCGCAAGGAGCCTGGACAAGTAGCCGTTGCCGCCCGGCTGCGTCAAGACGTTCGTGCCCTGCCTGGCAGATTCCTCCTGCGCCTGGTCGGCCGTCCGGAAGTCGAATTCATACAGGAGAAAACTGATTGCCGCCCACGCCGAGATCCTGTCGTGCGTCGAGCCCATCGACGAGCGTACGAACGAATCGAAGAACTCGGACGCCTTCACGTCCCATCCCTCGCGGAGGACGTATTCCTTGAGCGTGAGCGTATCGAGGTTGCGGGCCTTGGCGTCGGTGGTCGATTCGTCGGTCGATTTGCCGAAGGCCGGCTTGCCGTCGGCTCCGACGTAGCGATACCAGTACTGAAGGTTGTCTCTGAACGCCCCAAGATCGCCGCGGACCTTCTTCGAGAGCGGCAGGTCGTCGATGCCCGAATCCCAGGCGTCGTCGTACCAGGCACCGTCGATGTAGTCCTTCGACTCGGTGGACGAGGGGAGGTACCGGTCGGCGACGACGGGTTTCCGATCCGCGCCGGGGGCCGCCATCATCCCGAGGTCGCTGTAGAGATCGACGAGGGTGCGGTTGTCGGGGTAGGCGGTGTACGCGCTGGCGATGCTGTAGATTTGTCGTCCGCTCCGCTCGTCGCGGCAATAGCCGCCGACCGAATCGTTCTTTTCCAACAGCAGGATGTTGCGGTGCTTGAGCTTGGACAACTGCCAGGCGGCCACCAGGCCGCTGATGCCGCCGCCGATAATGATCGAGTCGTAGAGTTCGCCGGAGGCTCCCGGGACGCGCCAGTTCTTTTCGCCCTGGGCCAGGGCGTGGCAGATGTCATACGCGTCGCCCCGCTCTCTCGCCGGCGGTTTGCCGGTGCCATCGGCCCCGCAGGCGATGCCGTGGAGCAACGGCCCTGCCGAAAGACCCGCGGCGCCGACGAGCATCCCGTTGAGAAAATCGCGGCGTGTGATCACCGGTCTCACTCCTTGGGCGGCGTGAGGGGGCGGAAGCGGAGCGTGGCCTGCTGGGCGCGGTGTACGGCATCGACCGCTTCTTTGTAGAATTTCGCCTGGGCGCGGACCCGCGGCCCCTCGCGGGGCACCGGCTCGTAGCTGCCGTCGGACGCCAGCCGCCGCGACTTCACGTTGTCGGCGAAGCAGGTGTTCAGGATGTCGATCAACCGCCGCTTCATGTTCGGCTCCCCGATCGGGAAGAGCAGCTCCAGCCGCCGCGTCAGGTTCCGGTGCATCCAGTCGGCGCTGGAGAGGTAGACCTCCTCGTGGCCGCCGTTGCGGAAGTAGAAGACGCGGGCGTGCTCCAGGTAGCGGTCGATGATCGAGCGGACCTCGATGTTCTCGGACACTCCCTCGACGCCGGGCCGCAGGACGCAGATGCCGCGGACGTTCAACAGGACCTTCACCCCGGCGCGGCTCGCGCGGTAGAGCGCCCGGCAGATCTCGACGTCCTGGAGCGAATTCACTTTGGCCATGATCAGCCCCGGCCGGTCCGGCGTCGAGACCTGCGCCTCGCGGTCGATGAGCTCGATGAAGCGGGTCCGCAGCCCGGTCGGCGCGATGGCCAGCTTCGAGAACCCGGCGGCCTCGGAGAAGCCGGTCAAGACGTTGAAGAAGGTCGCCACGTCGGTCGCCAGGTCGCGGTCGGTGGTCATCAGGCCCAGGTCGGAGTAGAGCCGCGCCGTCCGGTCGTTGTAATTGCCGGTGGCCAGGTGTACGTAGCGCTGGATCCGCTGGGACTGCCGCCGGACGACCAGCAGCGCCTTGGCGTGGGTCTTGTAGCCGGCGATGCCGTAGATCACGTGGCAGCCCAGGTCCTCCAGCCGCCGGGCCCAGCGGATATTCCGTGCCTCGTCGAATCGGGCCGTCAGCTCCACGAGGACGGTCACTTCCTTCCCGTTCTGGGCCGCCCGCCCCAGCGCCCGGACGATCGGCGAGTCGCCGCTGGTGCGGTAAAGCGTCTGCTTGATAGCCAGCACGTTGGGGTCGTCGGCGGCCAGCTCGAGGAGCCGCACGACCGGATCGAAGCTTTCATAGGGATGGAACAGGAGCACATCGTGGTCGACCAGGGCGTCCCAGAGGTCATCGGAGCCCAACAGGTTGCGGGGCGGCTGCGGCGGCCAATCGGCATTTTTGAGGCGATCCATTCCCGGCCAGTTGGCCAGGTCCATCAGGGCGGCGCCGCAGAGCGGGCCGTCGGTCTCGTAGGTCTCCTCGGGCCCGAGCCGGAGGCACTCCTGGAGCCACGCGTGGATGCGAGGGTCCGGGCCCGGGGAGATTTGCAGCCGGACGGGCGGCCGCCGCTGGCGGGTCAGGACCGCCCGCTCCACCGCTTCGATCACATCGCCCGCGTCGTCGCGATCAAGGGCGACGTCGGCGTCGCGGGTGATGCGAAACACCGCCGTGGCCAGGACCTCCGCGCCGGGAAGAATGGCCGCGGCGCTGGCAGCCACTACGTCCTCCAACCGGGCCAGGCAGGCGCCGGCCGGCGACGGCAGCGGAATCCATCGGGCCAGCGAGGTGGGGACCGGCGTGACGACGATCCGCTCGGTCGCCTTGCCCGAGCTGACCACCGCTGCCACGTACCACTGCAAGCCCGGCAGCCGGGGCGCCGGATCGATCTCCTCGACCGCCAGCGGCGTGAGCACCGGCAGGATCTCCTTGGTGAAGTGGGCTTGGAGGAACTGGCGGTGCTCGGCCGTCCACTGCCGGGGCTCGAGGACCGACAGCCCTTCCTCGGCCAGCCGCCGCAGCGCCTCGCGGACCCCCTCGGCCTGCCTCTGGACCATGCGGCGGACCCGCTGGCTGATGGCCGTCAATTGGTCGGCGGGCGACATGCCGGAGGGGTCGCGGCGGCGAACGCCGGCGGCCCGGGCTCGCAAGAGCCCCGCCACCCGCACCATGAAAAACTCGTCCAGGTTCGAGCTGACGATGGCCAGGAACTTCACCCGCTCCAAGAGCGGCACCTCGTCGGAGAGCGCCTCCGAGAGCACCCGGTCGTTGAACTCCAGCCAGCTCAACTCGCGGTTGAGGTAAAGCTCCGGCGATTTCAGGCGGTCCTTGGACATGGTCTATTACTTCATCGCTGGGTCGTGGGAAACTGTTGTTTAGCGGGCGGGCTTGCCCGCCGAGTGAATCGTGGGCCAACCTCGGCGGGCAAGCCCGCCC
>JBEKCP010000380.1:0-6165 GCA_050014815.1 Thermoguttaceae bacterium
GTAGGGTTCTCCTGCTTGTTCTTGGTGAGTGAAAAGCCACTACACCGTGTATAACACCAGGAGAACCCTCTTTCACGGAATCAATCAGTATCAGTATCAGTATCAGTATCAGTCGGACAAGCCCCAATCGGGGCATTTTTCGGCTCCCGGCCATGCCGACCAACCTCCCGTCGGCGCCCTACGGATGTTTCCGCAACAAAGACTGATCTAGAATGGATGCCAGGGGGCTCTTATGAACTTTCGCCAAGTGCGGTGCCTGCGGGGTCCGAACGTCTGGGCGGCCTGTTCGGTCATCGAAGGGGCGTTGGACTTCGGCAACGGATCCTCGTGGTCTCCGCAACAGGTGTGGCAGACGACGGACCGCGTCGCCGCAAGTCTTCTCGACACGAAGCTGCCGGGCGCGGAAGAAGGCGACGCCCCGCTCCTGCGATTGGCGCGCGTGTTCGGACTTGCGGCGATCCGGCTTCAGGTCCTGGCGGAGAACTCCGTGTCCTTTGCCGCGGTGGGGCCGAGCGGCCGGCCCGGTGTTTTTCCGGTAGCCATCGAATTCGCGGAGGACCCGGTCGGCCTCGCGGCGGTGGAAACCGCCTTGCGGCTTTTTCTCGCGGCCAGGGACGGCGGGGCTTTTCGTCTGGAAGAGGATATCCGTCGTCTGCGCGATCTGGCGTACGAGCAGCTCCTGCCCGCCAGTACCGCGGTGATCTACGATGCGGCCCGTGCCCGAGGCATCCCGGCGGCGCGGCTGAGCCCCGACTATGGGCGTTATCTGCGATTGGGGCAGGGGGCGAAACAACATCGTTGCCTGGCCGCTGAACCGGACGATGTCAGCGCCGTGGCGCGGATGGCCTCCACGGACAAACATCTGGCCAAAGAGCTGTTGCAAGCCGCGGGCGTTCCGGTTCCCCGCGGCCGACTGGTTTCGACGGTTGAGGAGGCCTGGGCCGCCGCTTGCGAACTGGGGCCGCCGGTGGCCGTCAAACCTCAGGACGCGGACCTTGCCACCGGCGTCTCCCTGGATTTGCACACCCGAGAACAGGTGGACGCCGCGTTCGAAGACGCGCGTCGGCACAGTTCCGGGGTCCTGGTGGAGCGTTTCGCGCCGGGCATGGAGCATCGCGTGCTGGTGGTGGCGGACCGGGTGGTCGCGGTGACGCGGATCGAGCCGCCGCAGGTCGTCGGGGACGGCCGTTCCACCGTGGCGGAACTGGTGGCGGAGGTCAATCGGGATCCGCGCCGCGGGGGCGCGGGCAGCGGCGCCCCGCTGAGCCAACTGAGGCTCGACGAAACGGCCGTGGCGGCCTTGGCCGCCCAGGGGTACACGCCGGCCTCGGTTCCCCCGGCAGGAAAACGCGTCTTGGTGCGACGCAATCCCCCCTACTTCAAGAACGGCGGCAACTTGATCGACCTGACCGACCGCATCCACCCCGGCAACGTTGGGCACGCCGTGGCTGCCGCCCAGGCCTTGCAGCTTCGCGTCGCCGGCCTCGACGTGGTGGCCCTGGACATCGCCCGGCCGCTGGAGGAACAGGGCGGGGTGGTCGTGGAAATCAACGTCAGCCCGGGGCTGTGGCTGCACATGGCCCCCTGGGCCGATTGCCCGCGTCCCGTCGGCGAGGAGATCGTGGCGTCGATGTTTCCGCCGGGCAGCGACGGCCGTATTCCCGTTGCGGCGATCGTCGGCGATTCCAGCGGCGCGGCGATGAGGCATCTGACGGCGCTGCTGGGTTCTGCGGGTTGCCGCGTGGGGAGCGCCAGCGCCACCGAGATCATCGTGGGCCGGCGGCATTGGAGCCCGCCGGCCGGCACTCCGCAGCAGCGTGCCGGCATCGTGCTGCAAAACCCCGTCGTCGACGCGGCCCTCTTGGCAACCAGCCCCGGCGAACTCGTCCGCGCCGGTTTCGGCAACGACCGCTGCAATGTGGCCCTCGTCCTGGACCCCCAGGCGACCGGCGACGCCTCCGGCGCGGACGCGGAAGGCGTGGAAATCGGCGTGGAAACAGGCGAGTTCGTACATGCCTTGCGCCACGCGCTGGCCCCGGACGGCGTCTTCGTGTTGGCGGCCGATGGGAAAGCGGCCGGGATCGAAACGCACCTGCCGGCGGCGCGGATCCTCCTCGTCGCCGGCCGGCCGGATCATCCCCGCGTGCGCAATCATCTCGCCGCGGGGGGGCGGGCCCTTGTGGTGCAAGGGGATGCCATTGCCTGGACGCATGGATCGGACGCGCCGGTGTTGCTCGGAAAACGTCCCCGGGGCATGACGGGCCGGGAGGGGCCCGCGCTGCTGGCCGCGCTGGCCGCCGCTTCGGCCCTGGGACACAGTGCCGAAACGCTGAAAGCCTATCTCGGCTGCCTACCATGATGCCTTCGCAAGGAGGGGCCCGGCGCCGCGGCGCCTCGGACAACAAGGCGACGGGAAAGACCGCTTCCACGGAACGCGCACGCCGGCCGCGCATCGTGTGCATCGATGCGGTCCGCGGCTTGGTCATGGTCCTGATGGCATTGGACCATGTCCGCCTCTTCTTCCATGCAGGCTCGCTTCTGGACTCGCCCACCAACCTGGATCGAACCACGACTGCGGTCTTCCTGACCCGCTGGGTGACTCATCTGTGCGCCCCGACTTTCATCTTCCTGGCTGGGATGGGGGCGTTTCTGCGATCCCAAGGCAGCCCCTCGCGGGCCGCGGCCGCGCGATTCCTCTGCCTGCGGGGCCTATGGTTGATCCTCCTGGAGCTGACCGCGGTCCACTTCCTCTGGCACTTCAACTTCAGCTACCGCGAGGTCGACGGCGGCGTCCTCTGGGCGATCGGCTGGTCCATGATCGCCCTGGGCGGGCTCCTCTTCCTGCCCCGCCGCGTCGTCGGACCGCTCGCCGTGACCCTCATCGCAGCGCAGCATCTCTGGCAGTCGACGGAATCCAATGCCTGGGGAGCGTGGTCTTGGTTGTGGGCCATCCTGTACTCGTGCGACACGTTGGGGCCTTGGCGCGGCATCCAGTTCGATCCCGTGTATCCCCTGATTCCCTGGGTCGGCGTGCTGGCGGCGGGCTGGGTCTGCGGCCCCTGGATGCTGCTGGCCCGCGAAACTCGACGCCGCCGGCTCCTTCTCGCCGGCTCGATCCTGCTCGTGGCATTCGTCTTCCTGCGATTGCTGAACGTCTACGGCGACCCGCAGCCGTGGTCGGTCCGGGATGGGCACTGGTCTACGGTTCTATCTTTCGTGCATTGCACGAAGTATCCGCCCTCGCTGGCGTTTCTGCTGATGACCCTGGGGCCGTGCTTGCTCCTGCTAGCGTGGCTCGACAGGCCGTCCGGCATGGTCTCGGGCAAGCTGTCGATCTTCGGTCGAGCGCCGCTCTTCTTCTACCTTCTGCACCTTTTCGTCATTCATGCCCTGGCCGTGGTGTTCTCCCTGGCCCGATACGGTCGAGCGTCCTGGCTTTTCGAGTATCCGTCTTGGAACAAAGACTACGCCGACGTCTATCCGGAAGGCTATGGCTACTCGTTGCTCGTGGTCTACCTGGTTTGGGTACTGGTTTTGGCAATCCTCTATCCTTGCTGCCGATGGTATTGCGCGAAGCGCAAGCGAGGGACGCCTTGACCCTTTCTTCTCCGGCTCAGCGGGATTTCGGGACGAGCCGATGTCTTCGGCATCAACTACAAGATCGAGTGGTACCAGAAGGCGCGGGGTAAAGTGCTCGGGAAAACGGGGTCACGGGAAAACGGGCCGGGTGGCCCCGGGTGATTGCTCACCCGGGGCTCCCACAGACCCATCATACGTGCAGAATTACCGCATACGGTTCCTCAAGTAACTCCTTCGCTTCGCACACGGCACACGGAATGGATGGCTACCCGTCACCGCGCAAGGCTCGCTTCCAGGTGCTGGTCAGGCTCTCCTGGGCGGGCTTTTACCCGCAGGGCTCCGCTGAGAGGTTTTCAACTCACTTCATGCTTGCTGTCCTCCTCTCCCAAGCTTCTTGGCACAATCCCCGGAATTGTTCATGGGAGAAGAAGAAAAGGTGACAGCCACCAAATCTAGGTAATATGGACAACTTCAGCGGCACAGAATACCCTGTCTTCTCCATATTTGGTGGCTGTCACCTTTTCAGGCTCCTTTTCAGGCTTCATTGAGCCGGGCGCGTTCTATATGAGCGCAGGAAAGGGCCGCCACAAGAATCTGTCAGGAACACTCCGCGCCCGGCGTGCCGCCGCGCAGTGCTCATGGTAGGTCCCGCTTGCCGAGCGGGACCCGGTTCTGCAAAGTCCCGCCCGGCAGGCGGGACCTACAGTTTCGCAAAGTCCCGCCCGGCAGGCGGGACCTACGGGCGAATCGCCGCCCTGGCGGGTTAGATCAAGAGTTGCCTTTCCATGGCGTTAAGTTGCTGCTGGATATAGACTTAACTCCATCCCCAAAAGAGGAGGAGGCGCGCCGGGCAAGGCTGGGTAGAATCTAGTATTACATTGAATTGAATTGGCTTGGGCTTGGGTTGTATGTCCGCTGAGGAAATCATCTCAGAGCTGCGCGCCGCCGCCCCGGTGGTGGCGCCCTCGCTGTTGGCCAGCGACTTCGCCAATCTCCAGCAGGAAATCCGCCGGCTCGAGGAGGCCGGGGCTCGCCTGCTGCACCTGGACATTATGGACGGCCATTTTGTCCCCAACCTCAGCTTTGGCCTGCCCGTGGTCGAGGCCATCCGCCGCGTGACCTTGCTCCCGTTGGACGTACACCTGATGATCTCGGAACCCGCCCGATACGTGGAGCGGTTCCGCGCGGCGGGCGCCGACCTGATCACGATACACGTCGAGGCGGTGGGGGACCCACGGCCGCTGTTGAACGAGATCCGGCGTCTCGGGGCAGTCGCCGGGCTGACGCTCAACCCGCCGACGCCGCTGGAGGCCGTCGAGCCGTACCTCGACGATTGCGAGTTGCTGCTGGTGATGAGCGTGCAGGCGGGCTTTGGCGGGCAGGAGTTCGAGCCCGCCGCGCTGGAGAGGCTGCGGCGGGTCCGGGCGCGGGGTCGCCCCGAGCTGCTCCTCTCCGTCGATGGCGGACTGAACTCCGAGACGATAGGCCCTGCGGCCGAGGCCGGCGCCGACGTGTTCGTAACCGGTTCAGCTTTGTTTACCCAAGACGATTACCGCCGGGCGATGATCGAGTTCACCGCCCAAGCGCGGTCAATGAGTAGAGGAGTACACGTTTAGCCATGCTCCGCATCGTGCTCATCCGTCCCGGGCTGACCGATTATGACCTGGAGGAGCGGATCCAAGGGACCTTGGACATCCCGTTGAATGCCCAGGGGCTCTCCGAGGTTTCCGCTCTGGCGGACCAACTCAAAGACAAGGGCATCGAGACTGTTTACGCGTCGCCGTCGCAGTCGGCCCGGCAGACCGCCGAGCTCGTCGCCAAGCGGTTGGGGCTGCGGGTGAAGCGGATGACCCGGATGCAGAATCTCGATCACGGGCTGTGGCAGGGACTGCCCATCAGCGAGGTCCGCCACAAGCAGCCCAAGGTCTACCGCCAGTGGCAAGAGCAGCCGGAGAACGTTTGTCCGCCGGAGGGCGAAATGCTGAGCCAGGCCGGGGAGCGGGTCGGTGCGTGTGCCAGGAAGCTCTTGCGGCGGCACAAGGAGGGCGTGATCGCCATGGTCGTGCCGGAGCCGCTGGCCAGTCTCGTGCGGCAGTTCATCAAGAATGACGAGTTGGGCGACCTCTGGAAGGCGTTGGGCCGCCACGGCCACTGGGAGGTTCTCGACGTCGAACCCGTCCACGCCCCCGCGCTGAGCCCCTGACCATGCCCGAAAACGCCCCCGATCCCGACCATTGGAAACGCCTGATGAAGCGCCCCAAGCGAGGTGTGCCGGAAGGGCTGTGGATGCGGTGCCCCGGCTGCGAGGCCACGATCTTCCGCAAGGAGGCCCAGCAGCGGCTGGGCGTCTGCCCGGAGTGCGACTACCACTGGTACGTCTCCGCCCGGGACCGCATCGAGCAGCTCTTCGACGAGGGGACGTTCGAGGAGTGGGACGCCGACATGGAGCCGGCCGACCCCCTGGACTTTGTCGATAAGACCCCGTACCGCGAGAAACTGGTGGAGGAGCAGAAGCGGACCGGGCTGCGGGACGCCGCCGTCACGGGGACCGGCACGATCCGCGGCCGCCGCGTCACCTTCGGCGTG
>JBEKCP010000381.1:0-7824 GCA_050014815.1 Thermoguttaceae bacterium
CGGACCGAGAGGAGAATCGTTATGCGGTTGCTGTCATTGGTTGTTGTGCTCGGCGCAGTATTGGGCCCCGCCGGAAGCCTCCTGGCCAACGGCGACGGCGAGATCATCTCCGAGACGGCGGCCGCCCGCCACGGCCTGGCCCGGCCCTGGGTGACCCAGGTCCAAATGGATCGAGGCCACAGCCGCGTCCGGGACGTCATCCTGTACGAGGGAACGCTCTACGTGCAGACCACGCGGGCGATGATCCATGCCATCGACGCCGAAACGGGACAAACGCTCTGGGCCAAGCCGGTCGGACGGTACGATCACCCCAGTCTCACGCCCTCCGCCTGCCGCGACCTGCTGGCCACGGTCAACGGCTCGCGGCTCTACGTGGTCAATCGCTACACGGGCGAGGTGCTCTACGAGACGCAGATTCAGGGCGCCCCGGGCGCCGGCCCCGCGCTGAACTCCAAGAGGTGCTACGTTCCCACGGTCACGGGCCTGGTGCTGGCCTATCGCGTCGAGCCGCTGACCGATCCGATGCGGGAGCTGGGAAAAATCTCGAAGAAAGAGCCGACCGACGAGGAAAAGAAGGCCCTCGAAGAGGAACGCCGCCAGAACATCCGCATCAACCAGGAGTACGTCCCGCCCTTTGCCAACCAGTCGTCGGGCCGGACCGTCGTCGCGCCGACCGTGACCCTTCAGAACCGCGATGAGGAGTTCTGCGCCTGGGGGACCGACCGCGGCTACTTGAACATCGGCCGCGTCGACCGATCCGCCGAAGACAACCTCATGCTCAAGCACACGATCCGGACCGGCCAGGCGATCGTCGCACCGCCCAGTTACCTGCCGCCGGACCCGAAGGTGCTGGGCGACTCGGGCGTGATCTACGCCACCTCCTGCGACGGCTACGTCTATGCCGTCCTGGAGAAGAGCGGCGAGTTGCTCTGGAAGTTCTCGGCCGGGGAGCCGGTGGTCGAGCCCGCCCTCGTGGTCGAGGACCGCGTCTTCGCCGCAACCCAGCTCGGCGGCATGTACTGTCTGGACGCCAAGAGCGGGCAGCAGCTCTGGTGGACCCCCGACCTCCGCCGCTTCATCGCCGCCGGCAAACAACGGGTCTATGCCACCGACAAGGTCGGTCGCATCCGCATCCTCGACGGCAAGACCGGCGCCGTCCTGGACAGTTTGCCCACCGAATCGCTGCCGCTGGCGGTGTCCAACACCCTGACCGATCGGCTCTACGTGGGGACGTACACGGGCATGCTGGAGTGCATGCACGAGATCGAGCAATCCAAGCCGATCTATTACGGGGAGAGCCGCAAGCCGCCGCCGGACGACGTCCTGCCCAAGCCGAAGCTGAAGACGCCCGGCGAGACCCCCGAGAAGAAGGAAAAGCCGGCCGCCAAGCCCAAGCCGCCCGTGGCCGCCAAGCCCAAGGTCGCCCCGAAGAAGAAGGCCGACGACGCCTTCGGTGATGATGCCGCCCCCGCTGACGACCAGCCCAAGGCCAAGGCGCCGGCGAAGAAGCCGCCAAAGGCCAAGCCGCCCCGCAAGGGCAAGGCCAACAAGGACAATCCAGACGCCGGCGGCGATAACGCCGGGTTCTAAACGTCCCGGGGGGGAAGCCCGACCCAGGCCTCGCACGCTACAATCTTGACGGTGCCTCCTCGTTTCCCCCCCGGAAGGAAGGACCTTCAAGATGGAATCACCCCGTATCCAGCGTGCCCTGATCAGCGTCAGCGACAAGCTCGGCCTGGCCGATTTCGCCCGGGGCCTCACCGCCGCCGGCGTGGAAATCTTCAGCACCGGCGGGACCCGAAAGCACCTCCAGAGCGAGGGCGTCCCCGTCCGCGACGTCTCCGAGTACACCGGCTTCCCCGAGATGATGGACGGCCGCCTGAAGACGCTCCATCCCAAGGTCCACGGCGGGATCCTCTGCCGGCACGACAACCCCGCCGACATGCGCTCGGTGGCCGAGCACGGCATCCTGACCTTCGAGCTCGTGGTGGTGAACCTCTACCCGTTCGAGGCCACGGTCAGCCGGACCGGGGTGACGCCGGAGGAGGCGATCGAGCAGATCGACATCGGCGGCCCGACCCTCGTCCGCGCGGCCGCCAAGAACCACGCCTTCACCACCATTGCGACCACGGCTGAGCAGTATTCCGAGATCCTCCGGCAGGTGTCCCAGCGGGGCTCGACCACCCCGGAACTCCGCCGCCGGCTGGCGGCCGAGGCCTTCGCCCAGACGGCCCGATACGATCGGGCCATCGCCGACTACTTCGCCGGGATTGCGTCGCTGGGGCCCTTCCCGTCCGCGATCCACGTCAGTTTCCGCTGCCGCGAGGTGCTCCGCTACGGGGAGAATCCGCACCAGCGGGGCGCGCTCTATGCCACCGACGGCGCCGGGGGCGTCAACGTCGTCTCCGCCAAGCAGCTCCACGGCAAGGAACTCTCCTACAATAATCTGCTGGACATGGACAGCGCGCTGGCGATCGTCCGCGACCTCGCCGAGCCGGCGGCCGTGGTCATCAAGCACAACAATCCCTGCGGGGCCGCCCTCGACGACACGCTGGCCGTCGCCCTCCGCCGCGCCCTGGCCGGCGACCCCACGAGTGCGTTCGGCTCCGTGCTGGGCCTGAACCGCCGCATGGACGCGGCCGCCGCCGAGGTGCTCTGCGAGCCGGGCCTCTTCGTCGAGGCCGTCGTCGCCCCCGATTTCGAGCCCGAGGCCCTCCAGCTCCTCACCACGCGGCCCAAGTGGAAGGCCAACGTGCGGCTGATGAAGGTGGGGGAGATCGACGCCCCCGCGCCCCACTGGACCTTCCGCCGCATCGAAGGGGGCGCACTGGTGCAGGACGCCGACACCCTGCCCGACCCCGAGACCGACTGGAAAGTGGTCACCGAGACCAGCCCCAGCGACGCCCAATGGGCCGACCTCCGGTTCGCCTGGGCCCTGGTGCGGCACGTCAAGTCCAACGCCATCGTCCTGGCCAAGGACCGCATGCTCCTGGGGACCGGGGCCGGCCAGATGAGCCGGGTCGACTCGACCGAGATCGCCGTCAAGAAGGCGGGCGATCGGGTCCGGGGCTCGGTCATGGCCTCCGACGCTTTCTTCCCCTTCCCCGATTCGATCGAAGCGGCGGCCGCCGCCGGGGTCGCCGCCGTGATCCAGCCCGGCGGCTCCCGCAACGACGACGAGGCCATTGCCGCCTGCAATCGCCACCGCCTGCCCATGATCTTCACCGGCCGGCGGCATTTCAAGCACTAGATTCTATTGCGCCTTCTGGCCCCATTTCCATCTGGAAAACCAACTGTCGAGCCTCAAACAGCACGCCACCGTCAGGCAACTCACCCCCGCGGCGAACAGAACGTCGCTCAGGAAGTGCGCGCCACTCTCGATCCGTTGGCAGGCAACCAGCAGAGCCAAGAGCAGGAACAGCCGGCGGCCGGCGGGATAGAGCGCCATGAGCGCGAGCGCCAGGCCGGCGGCCGTGGCAACGTGGCCGGAAGGAAAGCTCTGGCAGGCACTCTTCACGGGCAGCCACTGGCCAAAGGTCGCGAGCACGCCGAAGTGAAAATCGAAGTTCTGCGGGCGGGTCCGCGCAACGAGCATCTTCGTGCCGTTTGCCGCCAGGGCCGAAAGCAGCACGCAGGCCAGCACCCACAAGAGCCTCCGGCGGCGAGACTGATCGAGCTGGTGGATCGCCAACAGCACCACGAAAGTCGTCGCGGCATGTCCGAATACGGCGAACGGTTGCAGGGCGTCGTGCAGAAATCTCGGGCACTCCTGGGCCACGCACCATTGGGCCAGGTTGCAATCGATACCGAGCGCGGCCGCTGCAGAGAGCAGGAACGCCAGGTACAGGAGTCGCAATCGACGTTCGGTCAAACCGGGAGAGCAGGCCGCCGGGAGATCCTTCTTCCCAAGCAGTCGCCACGCGCAGCCATGCGCGACCGACAACACGCTCACCACAACGCCGGCGGCAAGAAAGCCGGAAACCGTCCCCGCCAGCGCAGTATAGACAACGCGCGCGGCGATCCGATCCTGATCACCGGGCAGGGCCCCTGAAATCAGCGCGCCCGCAACAACCGCCGCCCCGCAGATGCTCCATGCGGCCAGGAACAGATAGGGTATGTACCGCTCCAGCTCTTCCGGAGTGGGGAATCTCAGTTTGTCTCCGGCATTTCCCATTTCGACTCCAATCGAATACGCTCCGAGGAGCAGTAGTGGTCACCCACGCGGGAAGCGCCTGTGCAGGGGCGTTTACGCCCCTTCTCCGCCGAAGGCGGTCTTCGGCCCGGCATTCATGCCGGGTCATCGGATCGCATCGTCGGTTCATCTTCCCTGCAAACTTGCCATGTCAACCCCGTTCACGGGGCTCCTGCCTTCCGAGTCAGCCCTCCAGCTCCGCGATTCGCTCCAACCGGTCGTGGATCGTGCCTTTGCTATGGTGCTCACCCTGATTGCGAATATACAGTGTGACCCACTCCAGGTTCACCAGGAGGCCCGTAAACGGGCCTGACATAATGGAAGACAAATAATATGCCTTAATCGCCCCGTCACCCGGCATGAATGCCGGGCCGATGACCGCCTTCGGCGGGAATGCCCGTGAACGGGCATAAGGAAATTGCTACTTTCTCCTTTCTCGGGTCCTCCTGGCCCTGGCTCTACGTGCCATGGAAGCAAGACCACCCGATGATCCTCCAGATTGTGCCCGCAACCTGCGTCCCCTGGCGGCCGCCTATCCGTGTGCCTTGGGCGGCTTCCGAAAGCTCCACTTGTCGAAACCCTTGATGGATATCATGTCTTTGTCAGAAACATTTGGGATCGGCTTGTTGGGCTGGGCCATGGCTCCAAAATACATCTGAAGCTCCTGGTAGGCGGTGAACGTATCCATCACCCTGAAGAATTCCAGGTCCTTCAGGCACTCGTTGTATACGATCTTGTACTCGCGGTTGCGTTCGCCGGCGCCCCACCAGGTCGAGGCCACAAGAATTGGACACCGGCTGTCCAGGAACAATTGGCCGAAGGCCGATTGTTTCGCCGCGTAAGTGTCAAAGAACTCGTCGAACTTCTCCCGCCTTTGTTCCATGGGCCAATGGGGAGCAAATCGCCACCGGCGGGGTTTCGACCGGTACGTCTCGATTTCGCGCTGCTTGAAATGCCGCTCGATGAAGGCATCCACCTCCGAAAGCGTATAACACGATGCGATATTGGGGCTTGGCTCGGACTTCCGTTGGTGGGCCAACCGAAGAATTGGATAAACCTTGCCACAGAACCCCACCACGATCTGAACTATCGGTACCCCTGCTTGCGGATGACTCCAATACTGAAACGTTCCCTCAAAGACAGGGAAGGGGAAACTGTTGCGGTTCAGTCCCACTTCCCTCCTGGTACGCAGATAAACCACCGTTTGGTCCTGACCGGTGGCCTGCACGGTATCATAGTAGTCATGGAAATCCGACACGATTCGCATGGCGTGGCCTTCTGAATCGACGGGAACTACTTCGGCCCCTGCTCCCGCAGCTCGACGTAGGCCAAGCGGAGTTGATGCAGCATGGCCTCGATCTGGTCGCTCTCCTCGGGCGTCCGGTTGCCCGCGGTCTTCTTCTGGAGAACGTCGAGCGTGTCGATCGCGTGCTTGGCGTGCGTCAACTGCATCTCCGGCTTGCCGGAAACGGGGTTCGGCACCAGCCCAAGGCCGATCACCCCCTGGAGATAAAGCGTGCTGGCCAGGTAGATGAGGTCGGGCGGCGGCAAGGGCACGTCGGGCGGGGGCTCCGGGGCGGGCGAGACCTCCGCACCGCCGCCAGCGGCCTCGCGCTCCGCCTCGACACGGCTCTTCCAGTCCTCGTCGACGATGATCCTCTTCTCCGGGTTGGTGGCGTCGTCCGGCATAATACGTTCCCTCCAGCGTTCTGCGATAGGCAAAGGGATTAGGGATTGGGGATTAGGGATTTGAGTGAAGGCGACACACGATGCGAAGCCGCAAGCGGCTTTCTAATCTCCCAATCCCCAATCTCCAATCCCCGATCTCCAATCCCTAATCCCTAATCCCTAATCCCTAATCCCTTCCTATGCTGCACTGCCGCAGCGACAAACCCGGCGAACAACGGGTGCGGCCGGGTCGGCTGCGACTTGAACTCCGGATGATACTGCACCGGGCAACTCGATGATCTCCACGAGCTGGCCGTCCGGGCTGGTGCCGACCACCCGCATGCCGCCCGCCTCGAACCGCTCGCGGTACGCGTTGTTGAACTCGTAGCGGTGCCGGTGCCGCTCGGAAATCGTCTCGGCGGCGTAGCACTGGGCCACCTTGCTGCCGGCGGCCAGCCGCGCCGGATGGGCTCCCAGCCGCATCGTGCCCCCCTTCTGCGTCACGTCTTTCTGCTCTTCCAGGAGGCAGATGACCGGGTGGGGATTGTTCTTGTCGAACTCGGTGGAATTGGCCTTCTCCAGCCCCAGCACGCTGCGGGCGAACTCGGCCACGGCGCACTGCATGCCCAGGCAGATGCCGAAGAAGGGGATGCCCCGCTCGCGGGCGAAGCGGATGGCCTCGACCTTGCCCTCGATGCCCCGCTCGCCGAAGCCGCCCGGCACCAGCAGGCCGTCCATGCCGGCCAGGAGCCGCTCGGCCCCGTCGCGCTCGACCGCCTCGCTGTGGATCCGCTGGATGCGGACCTGGGCCAGGTTGGCCACGCCGGCATGGTCCAGGGCCTCGTGGATCGACTTGTAGGCGTCGCGGTGCTCGGCGTACTTGCCCACCACGGCGATGGTGACTTCGTGCTCCGGGTTGCGGAGGCGGTGCAGGAGGTCGCGCCACCGGTCCAGTTTCAGCTCGCCCGCCTTCAGGCCGAGCTTCCGCACGATCAGCTCGTCCAGCCCGTTCTCGACCAGGCTCACCGGGACCTCGTAGACGGAGAAGTCCTTGTCCTTTTCCTCGATGACCGCCTCGACGGGCACGTTGCAGAACAAGGCGATCTTCTTCCGCTCGTCGTGCCCGAGCGTCCGCACGGTGCGGCAGATGAGCACGTCCGGCTGGATGCCGATCTGCCGCAGCAGTCCGACGGAGTGCTGGGTGGGCTTGGTCTTCTGCTCGTCGGCCGCCTTGAGGTAGGGCACGAGCGTCAGGTGGATGTAAAGGCAGTTGTCCTTGCCGGCGTCCTGACCGAACTGGCGAATGGCCTCCAGGAACGGCTGGCTCTCGATGTCACCGACCGTGCCGCCGATTTCGGTGATGACCACGTCCACGCCCGGCCCGGCGGGCTTGGCCAGCGCGGCCTTGATCTCGTTGGTGATGTGCGGGATGACCTGCACGGTCTGGCCGAGGAACTCGCCGCGGCGCTCTTTCTGGATCACCGCGAGATAGATCTGGCCGGTGGTGTAGTTCGAGTGGCGGTCCAGCGGCGAGTTGGTGAACCGCTCGTAGTGGCCCAGGTCGAGGTCGGTCTCGCTGCCGTCGTCCAGCACGTAGACCTCGCCGTGCTGGTAGGGGCTCATCGTGCCCGGATCGACGTTGATGTACGGATCGAGCTTCTGCATGCGGACGGAGAGGCCGCGTTGTTCGAGCAACATGCCGATCGAGGCGCTGGTGAGGCCCTTGCCCAGCGAGCTGACCACGCCGCCAGTGACGAAGATGTGCTTGCTCATGGGGATGCCATCCTGGAGAGGGAGGGAGCGTCGTGCAACTGCAAACGCAGTATTGTAGTACGGCCGGGCGGAGGTGAGAAGCGACCCCTGCCGGCAGGTGGAATGTGCAACGGTTGTTCGACTGCTTGCGAGAATAGACGGCGGGTCACACGGCGGGCAAGCCCGCCCGCTAAACGACAACCTCCGCCTTC
>JBEKCP010000382.1:0-6141 GCA_050014815.1 Thermoguttaceae bacterium
CGTACTGCCTGTTGTTGGGCTGCCTGCTCACGCTGACCTCGCAGGTCGTCCCGCGGCGGCAGGACGCCGCCGGGATCGGCCAGGTCTACTTTCTCGACAACCTCGGCTCCGTGCTCGGCGGAGTGCTGATGAGCTTCGTGCTGGTTCACTTCCTGAGCCATTTCGGCATCCTCTACGTTGCGGCCGTATTGAACCTGGCGGCGGCGGGCACGGTCGCGGCCATGGCGCGAGCTTTCAAGATGCTGGTCGCCGTGGCGGTGGCGGCCGCCGCGGGAATCGGCATCGCCGCAACCTGCGACCTCGACGCCCTCACCACCGCGATCCGCTACCCCGGCCAGCAAGTCGTCTATCGAGGCAACTCGCCCTACGGCAGCCTGGTGGTCACTAAGGCGGCCGGGCAGTATCAGTTCCTCGAAAACGGCGTCGAGCTGTTCTCGACCGAGAACGTCGAGCGGGTCGAAGAGACCGTCCACTACGCCATGGCCCAACGCCCGCACGCCCGCCGGGTCCTGCTGGTCTCCGGCGGCATCTCGGGCACCGCCCGGGAAATCCTCAAGTACCCGGTTCGTGCGGTTGACGACGTGGAGTTGGACCCGACCGTGATCGAAGTCGCCCGCCGCTTGCTCCCCGAGCGGCTCGACGACCCGCGGATCAGCGTCTTCCCCACCGACGGCCGGCTGCACGTGAAACGGTCCCGGGGGCAATACGACGTCGTGATCCTCGACGTGCCGGAACCTTCGACCTCCCAGATCAACCGTTTCTACACGCGGGAGTTCTTCGCGGAGGTCCGCCGGGCGATGACGCCGGGGGGCGTCGTCTCCCTTGCGCTCGGGCAGGAGTACGACGGCTACCTGAGCCCCGAGACGGCCCGCGTGCTGGCCACCCTCCATCAAACGCTTCGAGCGGTCTACGCCAACGTGCTGGTGATCCCGGGGCAAAGGATCTTCCTGCTGGCCTCCGACGGGGAGCTAACCGGCGACGTGGCGGGGCGACTCCAGACCGCCGGCATTCCCACCCGCTGGCTCACCCGCCCGTATCTGGCCGCCATGCTGACGCCGAGCCGAACGGCCGACATCGAGCGGGTGTTCTCCGAGGGGGCTCCGGTGAACCGCGACTTCAGCCCGATCCTCTACTACTATCACCTCCGCTACTGGATGAGCCAGTTTCGGGTCCGCTTCGGGCTGCTCGAAGCGGCCCTGTTGCTCCTGCTGGGCGTCTACCTCGTGCGATTGCGGCCCCTTTCGATGGCGGTCTTCACCACCGGGTTTGCCGCCTCGGCCCTCGAAGTGGTGCTCCTGGTGGGATTCCAGATCCTCTACGGCAGCGTCTATCGCCAGGTGGGGCTCATCGTGGCCATGTTCATGCTGGGACTGGGACTCGGATCGCTCGGCATGACGAGGGCGCTCGTGCGGCGCGGCCGGCCCGCACTGGCCTGGCTCCTGGCCGCCTTGGGCCTTTACGCCGCCTGCCTTCCGGCGGCACTCGTGGGGCTGGGCCGGCTGGGCGCCGATATGGCCCCCGTCGCTTCGCAGGTCGCCGTTCCGCTCCTGGCCCTGCTGCTGGGCGTCCTGGTGGGCATGGTCTTTCCCCTGGCGGCGAAACTCGACTTCCAGCCCGACGGCGTCAACCGCGTCCTGACAACCGCCTCCCGACTCTACACGGCCGACTACGTCGGGGCGGCCCTGGGGGCCCTGCTGGTCAGCACCCTCCTGATCCCACTGCTCGGGGTGACCACGGTCTGTCTCCTGACAGCCGGTCTGGCCATTTGGAACGCCGGCCTCCTGGTGGTAACATCGAAATAGGCCATGGCAAGACGCAACACTCATTACTACCTCGTCAAGATCGCCCGCCTGAGTGGTTGGCTATTATTGCCACTTATGGTACTATATATACTTACGGGCTTTGCCCTGTGCGGGATGCTCGGCTTCGACGATCTCATCGACTATCAACAGGCTCTCTGGATTCATAGGATCTTCGATTGGCCGCTGGTGGCCGCTTTTCTGGTTCACAGCTCGATCACCACGTACTTCGCCCTGAGGAGGTGGGGATGGATCAAGAACCGCGATTGCCGATGAACGGATTGGCCTCGGCCGACCGGTCCCGGCGCGATCCGGCGGGGTTCTCGCGGCGCCGGCTGCTGAAGTGTGGCGCGGCCGGATTGGCCTCGGCCGGCTGCTGCGGGGCCCTGGCCTGGTACTTCTCCACCCGTGCCCGCGCGGCCACGGCCGCCGAGGTCTTCCGGGGCGACGCCCCCACCGGCCAACTGTGGGAACTCTGGCAGAAGCGGGGCTGGGTCCGCGAGGCGCGGCATTACCTGAAGCTCGGCCGGAACGTCCAGTGCAAGCTCTGCCCCAACGAGTGCCTCCTGGCGCCCGAAGACCGGAGCCGCTGCCGCGACCGCGTCAACAAGGAGGGCACCCTCTACACGCTGGCGTACGGCAATCCCACCATGCCCCAGGCCGATCCGGTCGAAAAGAAGCCGCTCTACCACTTCCTGCCGGGCAGCTATTCCTGGTCGTTCGCCACGGCCGGGTGCGGCTTCCGCTGCCTGAATTGCCAGAACTGGTCGCTCTCCCAGCGGAGACCCGAGGAGTTGAAGGACCCGCGCGGCGACCCCGTCGAGCCCGACGCCCGCCACCTCCAGTTCCTCACGGCCGACGACCTGAACCGCATGAGCATCTTCCCCGGCGCCATGGTCGCCATGGCCGAGTACTTCGACTGCCGCTCGATCGCCTACACCTACTCGGAGCCGACCGTCTGGTTCGAATACATGCTGGAGACGGCCAAGGCGGCCCGGGCGAAGAAGCTCCGGAACATCTGGGTCACTTGCGGCTACATCCAGCAGGAGCCGCTGGCCGAGCTGTGCCAGTACCTCGACGCCGCGCACGTCGACCTGAAAGGGTTCAGCGACGAGACCTACGGCAAATTGAACTCGGGGAAGCTCGCCCCCATCCTCGCCACGCTCAAGCGGCTCCGCCGCGAGGGCGTGTGGTTCGAGGTCATCAACCTGGTGGTCCCGACCTACACCGACGACCTGGCGACCATCCGCCAGATGTGCCGCTGGCTGGTGGACAATCTCGGGCCGGACTGCCCGCTGCACTTCTCCCGCTTCCACCCGGAGCACAAGCTGACCCAGCTCCAGCCGACGCCGAAGGGGGTGCTCTCGGACGCCCGAGCGGTCGCCCGGGAGGAAGGGCTCCGCTACGTCTACGTCGGCAACTGTTGCGACGTGGCCGATGCGGGGACGACGTTCTGTCCGGGCTGCGGCCGGGTGGTGATCGAGCGGACCGGCTTCAGCGTCACTGCGATGCACCTGGCCGCCGGCAAGTGCGACTCCTGCCGGACGCCAATCGCCGGCGTGTGGACGTGAGGAGGAAGGGATTAGGGATTAGGGATTAGGGATTAGGGATTACGGCACTGCCTCGATGAAACCGCGGCGAACTCCCGTTTGCGGCTTCGCCCGGCTGCCGCCGGTTACCGCGGCGGCCCTTCGGCGGGCGGCGGGGGGACCGACCCGGACGGCTCGGGTGTCTGCGGCGCCAATGGCGGCCGGCGGTCGGCCGTCCGCAGCGCGTCGCCGCTGGGCGGGACACTCGGGGCCCCACGGGCCGCCTGTTGGACGGCCGGCCCGTCCTGGTAAAAGTGCGTCGTCTCTTCCTGCACCAACCGCGTCCCCAGCGCGTTGCAGTGGACCTCGGCGCGGAAGACGTGGTTGCCCGCCGTTTGGGCATGCGCCACGACCTTCAGCACCAGCTCGCTGCCGGGGCTCAACGAGGGGATGGGGCTGAAAACGACCTGCCCCGGGCTGACGCGGTTCGGATGCCCTTCGGCCGACGTCGGTTCGACGCCGCTGGAGAAATAGGCCACGACCTCGACGTTCTCGGCCGTCTTCGTCCCGCGATTGCGGACGTGCAGCTCATAGGTGGTTTCCTCGCTCAGCGGGACCGGCCCGTCCGCGTCCTTCAACTCCAGCCGCAGGTCGGCCATGGCCTGGACCTGGGTCGTGGTTTCGGCGGCCGCGGTGAGCTCGTCGTCGGCCGTGGAAGCCGCCTCCAGCCGCGCGGGGCCGGACCGTGCCAGCGCACACCGCAGCAGGACCGCCTGTTGCCCGCCCGGCTCGAGCCGATCGAAGGTCCACTGGACCTTGCCGCCGTTGGACGGGACCTGGGCGCCGTCGGAGCCCGAAAGGTATTTCACCCCCACCGGCAGGTCGACGGCCAGG
The DNA here is from genome assembly GCA_050014815.1 of Thermoguttaceae bacterium. GTDB lineage: Bacteria > Planctomycetota > Planctomycetia > Pirellulales > Thermoguttaceae > JBEKCP01. Next base: position 4,223 of record JBEKCP010000382.1, read on the forward strand.
CGGATGTTCTTGGCCACGGCGTCGCCCGGGTTGCGGAGCCGGATCTTGTAGGTGGCGGTGGTGCCGACGTACTGCACGGCGGGCCCGTCGAGCTCGACCGCGAGGCCCCCGCGGTGGACCACTACCCGCTCGGACAGCTCGGCCCGGGCACTGCCGTCCCCCTTGGCCTGGACCTGGATAAGGAGATTGCCCGGCTGGCGGGCGGTCAACTCGACTTCCATGGTCCGGTGCTCGCCGGCGGCCAGCGTGCCGAGCTTGTGCGAGATCGGCTGCGTTTGGCCGGTGGTGACCGGCATGAGGGTGAGCGTGACGTTTTCGGCGGGTCCATTGCCGGTGTTGGCCAGTTTCAGCTTGTACACTTCCCGCTTGTTGAAGAAGACCTCGCGCGGCCCGTCGAGGCCCATCACGAGTTTCGGCTCCTGGACCTCGATGGTCGCCTGGGTGGAAGCGGGCCTGTAGTCCTTGCGGACCGCCAACTCGAAGGGCCGGCTCTCCCGCGGAACGATCTTCAAGACGAGTTTCTCGCCGGCCTTCGGTTCGAGATGCCCGACGAGCCATTGCAACGGATCGGTGCGGCCTTGCGGCGCCCCACGGGCTTCGCCGACGCTGGAGGTCGCGTTGACGACGTCCGCCCACGGAGGCAGGGTCACGTAGACCGTGACGTCGTCGGCCGCTATCTCGCCCGAGTTCTGGATCGTCACCTCGTACGCCGCCTCCTTGCCCACGACGATCCGCCGCGGTCCTGCCGTCTCGACGGCGAGGATCGGGCTTTTTTGCGCAAACAACACGCCCGAATCGTCGCCGTGGGGCGGGGCGGTTCTCGCCGCGGCAGACAATCTCGCCCCCACCGCCGCGGACGGCTTCTCGGATCCCGACTCGTCGGGCGGCCTGGCGCCGGCGGGCGGCCTTTGCTCGGCCGGCGAAGAGACCGGCTGCTCCTGCGGCTGCGGCAGCGGGCCGCCGGACGCAACCCCCGCCGGCGCACGCGGCGCCGCGAGCGTGGGCATCGGGCCGGCCGGCTCGCTGTTTGCCGATCGGCCGACGGTTGCCGTCCGATCGGCCTGCCGCACGATGGGCGGGTCTGACGCGCCGCCGGCGGACGTGGCCGCGCTACTGGGCACGTCCTCAAACGGCGAACGCCGGAAACTCTTCATCCGCTCGTGCAGTGGCGCCGTGGGCGACGCCGAACCGCCGGTGATCGCCGAATCCCCGCCCGATGATACGGCTGCTCCCGTGGATGGTTGCGGGCTGGAGGACGCGGGTTGGCTCGCCGCCTTGGCGTCCCATTGGAAACTGTAATCGGCCGTGGCGGTGGCGCGGTCCGTCGAAGCGGGACTGACGGTCGGGCTGTTTCGGCGAGCCGGCGTGGGCGAAGGGACAGCTTGCGCGGCAAAACCGGTCGGCGGCTCGTCCGGCACGTCCGACATCTTCGCCGAGGGGGCCGGGGGAATGCTGTTCGCCAGGGGCTGTGCCGCCTGAGGCGCCGGGCGAACGTAGCCCGACGAATTGTCGCCATACCGCTGTACATTGGGCGTTGGGGGCGGGCGCCGGTTCTCCTGCTCGATGGGTTCTCCGAACAACGAACGGAAAAAACCGCCAAACGGCTGGAACGGTTGAGCTTCCGAGCCATTCTGGGCCTGGACCGCCGATGCGGCCGCCCATAAGGCGATAGCCAAGATCCCGGTGGCCAGTTTCCTCTTGAGCATGGTTGCTCCCCCGCATTTCGGGTGCTTTGTCGAATCTTTCGGGATTCCGAAAGTAGTGTCTCGTCATGCGGTATCGGACGGGAGGATTTTCAGGGTTTAGTCAACTTTTCGGGATTGCTGGATTGTGCATCTTAGGCAAGTGAGACCTGTGACCGCGGGCCGCACGGTTGACAATATGGGCAATATGGTACGACGTGCGCGGATCAATCGACC
>JBEKCP010000383.1:0-6119 GCA_050014815.1 Thermoguttaceae bacterium
GAACTGGCCGAAGTCGATGTCCTCCGCCGAGAACCCGCCGGACTCGGGCCCCTGGCCGCCGCCCCACGCCCGGGCCTGCTCAGCGTACGGTCCGCCGGCCCCCATCGTCTCGAACGAGCTGCCGTAGCGGTCGTACATCTCCCGCTTCTTCGGATCGTTGAGCACGTCGAAGGCGGCCTGGATCTGCTGGAATTTCTTCGTGGCCGAGGGGTCCTCCGGGTTCATATCGGGATGATATTTCCGCGCCAGGTCGCGGTAGGCCTTCTGGATCTCGGCCTGCGAGGCGCTGCGGGACACGTCCAAGGTCTTGTAATAATCTTCAGCCATGCCCCGTATTGTAGGGCTATTGGCCCCTTTCCATCAAGCCAGGGCATGGGTCTGTACGCTCGTTTACGAGCGTTTCCGCGAAGCGGTCCCAGCCATTTTGTCTAGCCCAGGCATTTATGCCTGGGCGTTCTGCGTTCCCCCCGTATCCGTCCGATTTCACCTCCGCCGCCTGTGGCGGCGGAGGTGAAATCGGACGGCGGACGCGCGCGCCTGGCTTCAGATCCCAGGCATAAATGCCTGGGCTGTGAAAAAGCAACAAGAACGAAATCCGGACGGAGTTCCAAGACTCGCGGAGCAGCCTGCCTTTTCGTCAGCCCAGCCCGGGTCTCTTCTCACACGCCTTTAACCACCCAGGTCGGCCGAACTAGTAGCGCTCGATCTTGCAGTTTGGCAACGCCTCCTGGAGCTTCTTCACGCCTTCGTCTGTCACCTTGGTGCCATCAAGGTACAGCCGTTGGAGCTTGGCCAACCCCTTCAGGTGTTCCAGCACAGCATCCGTGAAGCCGAACCAGCGGAACCGCTCCGACAGGAACAAAAAGCCCTCCAGGGCCAGCAGGCCGACGATCAGCCGGTCGGGCGTGAGGCGATACCAGCGGCAACGGGCTTGAGAACTGTCGGCCATGCCAACCATTGTAGCCGATGGGCGAGCCGCCGTAGCACAGTGGCAGCCCGTAGCCTGGTTCTATGTAGCCGGCACGCGGAGTGAGCGGGCTGCATTATCCGAGGCCGTGCTTGGCGAGGCGGTCGCGGAAGGTCGAGGGCTTCATCCCAAGGGCGGCGGCGGCGGCCGTCTTGTTGCCGCCGGCCAGGCGGAGCGCCCGCTCCAACAACTCCCGCTCGGTCTCGTCCATGGCGGCCTGAAAATCCCTCACCCCCGGCCCTTCGCCAGAAGCCCTCACCCCCGGCCCCTCTCCCGGAAGGAGAGGGGAGTTCCGGGTGGCCGAGGCGAGGCCGGTCGTCTCGGCCTGGAGCAACTCGGGCGTGATGCGGCCCCCGCCCACCAGGTACACCCGTTCCAGGGCGTGGGCCAGCTCGCGGACGTTGCCCGGCCAGGTATGCCGCTCCAAGAGGGCCATGGCCTCGGGCTCGATGCGGTAGGGGCGGTCGCCGGCCATGCGGCGGAGGAAATGCGTCGCCAAGAGCGGCACGTCTTCGAGCCGCTCGCGCAGGGCGGGCACCACGATCCGCAGCACGTCCAGCCGGTAATACAGGTCTTCCCGGAAGCTCCCCTCGGCGATCTTCTCCAGGAGGTTCCGCTTGGTCGAGGCGATGATCCGCACGTCGGCCTTGATCGGCACGGTGCTGCCGACCCGCTCGAACACCTTCTCGTCGATCGCGCGGAGGAGTTTCGATTGTTGCTCCAGGGGGATGTCATCCACGTCGTCGAGGTAGAGGGTGCCGCCTTCGGCCAGGCCGAAGCGTCCGTTGCGGCGCTGGTCGGCGCCGGTGAAGGAGCCTTTCTCGTGGCCGTAGAGCTCGCTCTCGATGAGGTTGGGGGGGAAGAGGGTGCAACCGACCTTGACGAACGGGAACCCCTGGCGGTGCGAAGCGCGGTGGATCACGCCGGCCACGAGGTCCTTGCCGACGCCGGTCTCGCCCACCAGCAGCACGTTGGCGTCGGTCCGCGCGCAGATGGCGGCCATGCGGCGGACCCCGCCCACGAGCGCCGAGCCGCCGATGATCTCGCGATCGACTGCGGCCACGGCGGCCGTGGCGGCGGCGGCGGCCGGGGCGGCTGGGGCGTCCGGCGCGGCCCCTTCGGCCGCCGCCCGAGTCCGCTCGATCCGCGCCAACAGCGGCAGCAGGTCCTCATTGCGAAACGGCTTGGTCACGAAGTCGAACGCCCCCAGCCGCATCGCCTCCACCGCGACGGGAATGCTGCCGTAAGCGGTCATCATGATGACGGCCATGCCGGCCGCCGGGCCCTGTTTGATCCGCTTCAGGAGCTCGATGCCGTCGAGCCGGGGCATCTTCAGGTCGGTCACGACGACGTCGAACCGGTCGGACTGGAGGTGTTCCCATGCCTCCTCACCGTCAGCGGCGGCGACAACTTCGTGTCCCACGGCGGCCAGGTCGTCGGCCAGCGTGACCCGCTTGATCTTCTCGTCGTCGGCGACCAGGATTCTCATGAGGGCTGGTGGGCTTCCATTTGGGCCTGGTAGAGGCGCGTATAGATTCCGCCGCGGGGCAGGAGCTCGTCGTGGCGGCCGACCTCGGCGATCCGCCCGCCGGCGAGCACGATCAGCCGGTCCGCGCGGCGGAGCGTGCTCAGGCGGTGGGCGATGGCGATGGTCGTGCGGCCTTGGACGAGGTTCTCCAGCGCCCGCTGGATCTCCCGCTCCGTCTCGGTATCGACCGAGGAGGTGGCCTCGTCGAGGATGAGGATCCGCGGGTCGATGAGGACGGCGCGGGCGATGGAGATCCGCTGGCGCTCGCCGCCGGAGAGGGTCTGGCCCCGCTCGCCGACCAGGGAGTCGTAGCCCAGCGGCATCCGCAGGATGAATTCGTGGGCGCGGGCGGCCTTGGCGGCGGCGATGATCTCGGCCCGCGGGGCGTCCGGCCGCCCGTAAGCGATGTTCTCGGCGATCGTGCCGTAGAAGAGGAACGGGTCCTGGAGCACGATCCCGATGTTGCGGCGATACTGCTCGACGGGGAAGCTGCGGATGTCGGTGCCGTCGACCAGGATCGAGCCCTCACCGGCGTCGTAGAAGCGGCAGGCGAGGTTCACCAGGGTTGTCTTGCCGGCGCCGCTGGGGCCCACGACGCCGATCATCTCGCCGGGCTCGATCCGGAAATCGAGGTCCTGGAGCACCTGCCGCTCGCCGTAGCGGAATCCGACCTGGCGGAACGCGATCTCGCCGCGGACCCGGCCGGGCGACACCGGACGGCTCGGCTCCGGCACGCTCGAAACGCGGTCCAGGATCTCGAAGAGCCGCTGCGTGCTGGCAGCCGCCCGTTGCACCGACGCGAACATCCGCGACATCGATTCCAGCCGCGTGTAGAAGCGGCCGATGTACAGGAGGAACGCCGTCAGCACGCCCAGGGTGATCATGTGGCTGTGGATCCGGTAGACGCCCATGGCCCAGATGACCAGCAGTCCCGCCTGGCTCAACAGCGCGACCATCGGCCAGAAGAAGGTCCAGACCCTGTTCACGCGGTCGTTGCACCGGATGATGCGGTCGTTGCTTTGGCGGAACCGCCGGGCCTCGTGATCCTCCTGGGCGAAGGCCTTCACGACGCGGATGCCGGGGATCGTGTCGGCCAGAATGCTGTTCATCGCACCCCAGGCCCGGTACCCGTGGGCAAAACCCGTTGCCAGGCGGGCGCGGACCCAGACGATAAGCCAGCCGATGATCGGGAAGGTGGCCAGCGTGGTCAGGCCCAGCAGCGGATCGATCGAAGTCAGCACGGCGGCGGTGCCCAGGATCAGCAGGGAGTCGCTGATGAAGTCCACGGCGGTGTCGGAGAGGAAGGCGCAGATGCGATCCGTGTCGCTGCTGATCCGCGACATGAGGTCGCCGGTCCGCTTGCCGCTGAAGAACTCCAGCGAGAGCCGCAGGAGGTGGTCGTAGGTCGTGTTGCGCAGGTCGGCGGCGATCCGCTCGCTGACGCGGCTGCTCACAAAGCCCTGCGCCCAGCTCAAGGCCCAGGCCAGCAGCGCGGAGCCCGCCATCCCGCTCAAGTACCAGGCCACCATTGCAAAACGGCCGCGATAGCGCTCGTCCAGGTCCGCAAATGCCCCTGCCCTCGCCGCCGCGTCTTCCCCGGTCGCCGCAACGATCGCGTCGCTCTCTCCCTGAAAGGGGACGAGGACCTTGTTCATCAGCGGTATGGTCAACAACGGCGGGACCAACCCGGCGGCCGTCGTGGCCACCGTCAACGTAAAGCCCAGCAGAATCATCGGCGCATGACGCCGCGCGAATCGCCAGAGGCGAAAGAGGGAGACGGCGCGGGTGGGGTTGCGGGGCAGTCCTTCGTCGGTTTCCGGTTCCGGGCCCTCCTCAGGCTCGTCGATCACCTGTCCCGACACGAGGCTCCGGTACCGCTGGAGGAAACGCCGCACGCCGCCCGAGCGGCCCACGGTATGTCGCCAGTGAACAAGCCGGCCGCCGGGCCCGACCAGTTCCAGGAGGCCGACCGTCGCCGATTGGCTCTCGCGGAACTCGACCCCGCCGGCCAGCGGCCAGGACTGCCAGGCGCCGGCGGGCGGGCCGCCGCGCTCCATCGGCGGCACGGTCGGCGAGAGTACCCGCCGGTTCGTCAACACCACCAGCCCGTTCCGGAAACGCAGCCTTGCGTCGAGGTCCGGCCGGAAGCAGCCGACCACGGTCTCGCCTTCGCCGAGCTCCGCGGCCAGTTGCGAGCGGACCTCCTCCGGCAGCGTCTTCCAGGCGTCGGCGTGGTTTTCCAAGGATGTCTCCGTTTGGTTCCTGTTGCGGAAACGTAGCCGGGGAAAGGGGACAGGCACCGTCGCCGCAACCCGTTTGCCCACCGCCACATCGAGCGTGGCGACGGAGCCAGTCCCCTTTCCGATCTTGCGCAGTAGTGTTAAATTCCATGGTACCCTAAAGCAACGCCCGCTCCAAGTACGCTTTCTCCGCGTCTTCCCGCGACCCGCGGCGCCAATAAAACAAAAAAAGCCTCGAGGCGACGATTCCCAGCACCGTACGGTCTCCGCCAAGGAGACCTCTACTATCGTCAGCCTCGAGGTCGAGCGCCTTGCGGCCGAAACCGCTCGGCGCCTGTAAGATGTTTAGCAGGCCGGTCGATTTTGTCAAGAGCACCGGCGCGCAGGTGCACCGGCGCGCAGGGTGTGGTGTCGCACTCCGCGCCGGAGTACCGCGCGGCTTCCTGGGATCGGTTATTGGGCCGGACCGCCGGATTGACGGCCGCCACCTCTGCGTTTTGAGAATCTTCTTCACGATGAGGGAGACCTTGACGCCGCAGGTCGAGTGGCGTACCCTATATTCAGGTGGTGCGATGATTGTCGTCGCTTGTTGCCGATCGGTTTGCCGTCATGGAATCGCCTGACACCAGTCAATCGAGGATATCTCCCGATCCTTGCGTGATCGAGTTGCGCGAGGTGCTCCAGTCGGCGCTGGGCGAGAATTTCGTGCGGCTGTACCACTACGGATCGCGCGTCGGGGGCGGCGCGGACCGCGATTCCGACTACGACGTGCTATGCGTGACGCGGCGACCTCTTAGCCCCCGCGAGATGGATGAGGTGATGGACCGGAGGATCGATCTCCAGCTTGACCGCGACGTATTCTTCGACCTCCACTTCTTTACGAGCGATGAGATCGAGTCGCCGCCCATCGAGTGCCTTATCTTTCTCACGCATGCCACGAGCGACGGAATCCTTGTATGACGCCAGACGAGCGGCGCGAAGCAATCGAGGCATGGCTCCTCAAGGCGGAGGAGGGGTTGGCGGATGCCGCCATTCTGCTGGATCGAGCCTCCCGCGGCGGCGCAATGAATCGTTGCTACTATGCGATGTTCTCCGCGGCCTGCGCGTTGGTCGTCCGCGATGGGCTTGCGTTGCACAAGCACCGCGCCGTGATCTCGCACGTGCAGCGCGAGTATGTGAGGACGGGCCGGATTCCTGAGGAGTCGGGCAGGGCCCTGTTGACAGCGTTCGACCGCCGAACCGAGGCTGATTATCACGCGATGGTACGATTCAGCGTCGAGGATACTTCCAAAACTCTTGAGCAAGCGCGCCGCTTCGTGGCCGAGGTGAGGGCGCTGGTCGCGAAGGCGTGACGCGGACGCGCAGACGCGATGGCGTACTCAGT
>JBEKCP010000384.1:0-6102 GCA_050014815.1 Thermoguttaceae bacterium
GATAGATTCCCGTCGAACCTGGCGGCAAAAGAGTAATCGGCCGAGTTGTCGATCGTCAGCGTGACCGCTGTGGAACTGCTGTTGGTGACCGCGTCCCAGAGCGGGTTGTGCAGGCCGCCCGCCGCCCCGGTGTCGAGCCCGGCGAGGGTCTGGTTGTAGCCCGCAAGGTCGAACACGCCGCAGCCAAGGGCAGGATCGCCGACCTGGACCACCGTTCCTGCCGGCAGGGCGTTGTCCGTGCCGAGTTGGAGGGTGCCGCCGCCGATGTCAGTCTGGCCGGCGTAGGTGCTCTGGCCGCTGAGGGTCAGCGTGCCGGCGCCCTCCTTCGTCAGGCCGCCACTGCCGGCAATGACCGCGGCGTACGTCTGGGCACTGGAATTGGCGAAGACCAACGTGCCGTTGTCAATGATACTCTCCGCGTACGTCTGGGCACCGGGATTGGCGAGGACCAACGTGCCGTTGTCAATAATATCGATAGTCCCCGCCACGGAGCCGTTCGTGGCCGTGCCGTCGCCCAGTTGCAGCGCGCCGGCGGAGATCGTCGTGTCGCCCGTGTAGGTGTTGGCAGCCGTCAGGGTCAGCGTGCCGCTGCCGACCTTCGTGAAGCCGCCCGCGCCGCCATTGCCGATCGGGTTGGCAAGCGTGACGTTATTGCCGCCCGTGTCGATCGTCGCCCCGCCCGCGTTGATCGTAATGGTCCGTGCGGATATGTCGGCCGTGTTGCTCGAGGCATACTGGAGGGTGCCGCCGTTGAAGGTGACGCCGTCGGCGCCCAGACTGCCGAAGTTCGAGAACCTCACCGTGCCACTGTCGATGACGGTGCCACCAGAGTAGTTATTGCTGGCGCTGCTCACTGCGGTGGTGCCGGAACCGCTGATCGTCAGCCCGCCCGTGCCGGTGATCTGGCCGCTCAGCGTGGGGCCGGCACCCGCGTTGTTGACGATCGCCGCACTGCTGTTGAGCGTCATCGTACCGCTCATGACGACAGGGTTGAAGTTGCTCGTGCCAAGGCTGGTGAAATTCAGGACCGGGTTGCCCGAAACGGTGCTGTTGCCCGCCAGCGCGAAATTCCGGTTGCCGCCGGTCACGTCGGCCAGCGTAATCGTGCCCGGCCCGGTGAGCGCCAGGGCGTTGGAAACCGTGTTGTTGCCGCCGCTGGTCTCCATGGTCAGGCCGGCGGCGGGGTCGAGCGTGAGCGTGCCGGTGCCGAACTGGCCGCTGGTCGGCCAATTACTATTGTTGCCGGCCACGAGAATGGTGCCGGCCGTGATCGTCGTGCCGCCAGAGTAGGACGCACTGTTGCTGCTGAACGTGTAGGTGGCGGAGCCGTTGATCTGGAGGGCCTGCGTGGTGCCGCCGGTGAGGTTCATGGCGACGACGGGCTGGGTGCCGGCCAGGACCAATGTGCCCCCCGTGCCCGAGAACGCCCCGGAAACCGTCACCCCGCCCGCGCCGCTGTCGTTGAGCGTGATCGTCCGCGTACCGCCGTTCAGGTTGAACCCGCCGCCAAGGGTAAGACGTTGCGGATTCGCGCCCGTCACCGCCAGGTTACTGTTGAGCGCTATCCCGCCGGTGCTGAGCGTAAAAGAGCCGTAACCCGAACTGGTGAGGTTGAGGTTCAGCGTCGGGTTGCCGGAAACGGTGGTGACGCCGGCGAATGTCAAGGGGTCCCGGTTGCCGCCATCGGCAATCGTGATCGTGCCCGGCCCGGTGATGGCCACGGCGTTGGTGATGGTCCAACCGGTACCGCCGCCCTGGCCCTGGACCGTGCCGCCGTTGAGGCTGAGCGTGCCAGTGCCGACCGGACCGGAGGTGGGCAGGTTCGAATTGGCGCTGATGATGATCGTGCCGGCGTTGAGTGTGGTCCCGCCCGTGAAGGTGTTTTGCTGGTTGAGGGTGGCGATCCCGGCGTAGGTGGAGTCGAAGAGAACACTGCTGCCGGCGCCGCTCCAGACGCCGGTTTGGGCGACGTTGCCGGAACCCTTGAACGTCAGGCTGTTGCCGCCGCCGGCGACGGCCCCCAGCGTCAGCGTGCTGGCCGAGTTGTTGGTGAAGGTCGCGCTGCTGCTGAGCGCGAGGGCGCCCAGGGTGACCGCGCCCATGCCGGAGGGAACGGTGATGGTGGGCGAGCCGCTGATGCCCTGCGTGGCGTTGCTGAACGTCAGGGCCCCGTTGTTCGTCGCGTCGCCGATCGTGACCGAGCCTGTGATGGCCAGGGGGTTGCTGGCGAGCGTCCGGGCGGTCGTGCTTGAACTGCTGATCTCGCCGCCGGCCAGGATCAGCAGGCCCGTGCCCAGGGCGCTGTTGGTACCCACTTCGAGCGTGCCGGAGGTCAGCGTCGTCCCGCCCGTGTAGCTGTTGGCGCCGTTGAAGACCAGCGTGCCGCCGCCGCTTGCGGTTAAGCTGCCGCTGCCGCTGACAACGCCGGAGACTATCAGCGTGGTCACGCCGGTGTTGTTGGTGACCGTCAAGCTCTCGCTGGCCGAGAGACTGAGATTCGGGCTGATGGTGGTGGTGACCGCCGACGTGCTGCCCGGATGGCTCACGGAGAGCCCGCCGCTCCCGACCGTGAGGGTCATCGTCCCGCCGCTCTGCGAAATGGCATAGGCGGCCTGGCTGTCGTCGATCGTGAGGCTTGCAATCGACGCATTGGCGGTAAGGTTCGGGGTCACGACCGTCGCCGCGCTGGGGAAAACCGCCGTATCCGCGCTCCCGGGAACGACGCCCCCGACCCAGGCTTGCGGGTCGCTCCAATTCGCATGCCCTGGCGCGTTGGCCCAGATGGCCAACAGGACCCTGGCTTCCAAAGGCTCCAAGCTCGCCGATCGTCGGCGAAGATGCGACGGCCGATTGCCGTTCTTCTTCTGGCCGAAACCCAGGCGGCGTTTCACGGACTGCCACGACCAGCGAGGCTTCGACTTCCGCATGGCGAATCTCCTTCATCAGGGAGCATGGAGTGGTGCAGCAAGCACAACCAGAACGCGGCGCGGGACTCATCGCCGACGGCCATCCAACAGCCGCCAACACCGAAGGCAATCGCACAAGAGGCGATCTCTCCGCGTTTCACAGCGGCGATGACGCGGGCCGCTCGATGCGGCCCCGTGGAGAAACGTCCCGGCATTTTGTCTCTCCCATGCACTCGCGGACGCCAGTCATTTCGATCTCGACTCGTGCCACGGCCCGCTAACCTATCACCTTCGGAAGCGACTTGTCAAGCAGCCGCATTGAAATTTTTCGCGTGAGACTTGTGTTCGAGCGAACTCCAAGTCCTCGCCGACTCGACGCGCACATCGCACCCATCACAATGGTGTGGCAGAATGTCGCGCATCCAGGATTGGGGCGTGCGGTGATGAGGGTGATACACTCCTCCCATTTTTTCCATCGTGTGTGCGGTCCGCTATCACGGCTGCCTCGTTGAGGATCTTGTTTCCGATAACTTCCGCATTGGCACGAACACAAAGCGATAAGGAGAACCCTATGGCTACCCCCGGGAGCAAAGGAATCCTTGTCGAGCCGCCCGTCAGGAACGAAGGGGTGACTCAGCCGACCCCAACTCAGCCGCAACAGCCGGCTCAGGTTCGGATCGCGTCGAGCCACCCGCTACGCACTTTGCGGTTGTTTTGGCGACAAGCGGGCCTGGCCTCCGCACGAAAACTGCCCCCTTGGCAGGGCAAACGAGAGGTTCTCTTGGCGGTAATGCCCCGCCATGCGGGGGTTAGCGGCCCGTCTTGCGCGATCCGGGTCTCTGATACGCGCATTCGTCCTTCTTCCCTAATTCCCCCAAAATCCACCCAAGAATTCCCGTCTTCGTGTGTCTAATCTCTGTAGGGGGAGGCGGGGCGCGACGTATTGTCACACTTATGGCATCTCGGACGACTGGAATGGGCTACGACACTACGTCGGAAGGACGTTCGATGGTCTGGTATCTTTCCGCGAAGCAAACACCTCTTCTAACGGTGCCAAAGGAGTACCATGGAAAGACGACGTTGTCTGCCGATTGCCGAGCGAGACCTTATTACCCGGCACTTCGTCGACACCTCCGTCCCTATCTCCAGGGCGTCGGCATCCATTGCTCGCGTCGGGGAAGAAGATGACATGACCGTGGGATCGGTGTGCCACACGAACATCGTGATTGCCGAAGAACCTGCGTGCGGGACTGACCGGGACCTCCTGTACCGGACGATGATTGACCTGCCACCTTGGCCTACCGCCGGCGTCGACAATCGCCAGGCGAGCCAGTCCCAAGGCCACGAGGTCCCTCTGGCGGACGGCCCTCAGTTGACCAGGCTGCCGGCCACAAGTATGCATGCCAGAGGGGACTTGGTGGCTCATCAGAAGGCAGGGGGAACAGACTCGCCCGCTTGCGAGAACACGGGGGGTCTCTATCGGCCGGCGACACGACTTGGCAGGGCGGACGGATATGGAGAGTTCATGGTGGAGAGTGCCGCCATGCGCGAGGTGCTCAATCTCGCCGCAAAGATCGCCGCCGGCAATGCTGCGGTGCTGATCTGTGGCGAGTCGGGCGTAGGGAAGCAATCGATCGCCCACGAGATCCACCGGGCGAGCCGTTTCGCTGGAGGACCTTTTGTTCATGTCCCTTGCGATGGGATTTCCGAACCGACACTGGAGCGGCGGCTTTTCGGCGTCCGCGCCGGCGATGCGAGTGAGACAGCGCAGGACGTCCGCAGCCTCTTGCAGACGGCCCGGGGAGGCACCCTATTCCTGGATGAGGTAGGCCGACTGCCGTTTTGGGCCCTCGTCAGACTCTTCGATATCTTCCAACAGACGAACTTGGGTCTGCCTGAGGACAGCTTCCGCGTGATCGCCTCCACCTCGTCCAACCTGGAGGCCGCGACGGCTGACGGCCGCTTCTATTCGGGCCTTTACCATTACTTGAATGTTGCTCAAGTCAACGTTCCGCCGTTGCGCCAGCGCCCAGAGGATATCCGGAAGCTGGCAGAATACTTTTTGGCGGCAGCCGGATCAGTGCAGGGCCAGGACGCGAGCGCCGTTCGAAGGCGATTTTCTGACGAAGCATGGCAATCCCTCCTAACCTATGAATGGCCGGGCAACATCCCGGAGTTGAGCAGTGTCGTAGCCCGGGTCGCAATACTGACCGACGAAGAACTGATCGGCCCGGAGTTCGTGGCGAAGGCGTTAGGCAAGGGCCGCCCAAAAGGGGATTCCGGAAGGATCGCCGTGCCTGGAGGGGGGAGCTTGAAGGAGATCGAACTCGTCGTCATCGAGGAGACATTGCGGCGTTGCGGCGGGAACAAGGCGGCAGCGTCGCGAGCACTTGGACTTCATCGGCGAACATTATACAGGATACTCGAACGAGGGGACCGTGAATCGGGGCCTCACCGGCCACCTCCCGAAGGGGGCGGGTGACTTGTAACGCCATCCCGACCAAGAGGAACAAGAATAAGCGGCAAGTAGCCCGACGATCGGGCTTGGCTGAAGATCGCCTGGACTTGGCTGGCCGCTGTTTTCTCCCGCAGCATTTCCATACTTCCCTGGAGGAAAACTTCATGACGACCACCATGGTGGCGGTCGAACCACTTGACGCGGCCCCCTGGAATACAATAGGGTCATAGTTCTCATGTAACGGCTATCGTCCAATCATGCTGGGGGGGCCGCAAGGTCGGGCAACGCTCACGGCCCAAGTTGTCAACAGTGCCTCGCCGGAAAAATTGCCCGGGCGACCCAAGATCCGGCCCTGTGGTGAGTCTAATATAAGGGAAGCACACGGAGTCGCCCGTGAAATCCGACGAGGAGATCATTGCCTGTTATGGGGTTTCCGGGCAGCACGAGCTTCTAGAGGAGTTGGTGAACCGATACCTCGGTAAGGTCCGGGCGATCATCTATCCCATGGTCCTCGACGGGGGATTGGCCGACGACCTGACCCAGGAGGTGTTCCTGCGGGCGCTGGGCGGTTTGGGCGGTTTCAACGGCCGGGCCCGGTTCTCCACCTGGCTGTACCGCGTGACGATGAACACGGTCTACGGCTTTCTGGCTCGCCAGCGCCGCTCGCCCGTGACGTTTTGCAGCGAAGTGCCGGAGGGCGTCGAGCCGCCGGGCAAGGTCCCGGACTGCGTCGCCATG
>JBEKCP010000385.1:0-10793 GCA_050014815.1 Thermoguttaceae bacterium
GGCCGCCGAAGCGGAGGCCGCCGAGCAGATGGAGCGCCAGGTTGCGTCGCTCAACAACCAGGCGCTTCGCGAGGGCGCCTGGCACGCGGTCTTTACGTCCGACCAGATCAACGGCTGGCTGGCCGCGACTGCCCCGCGCGTGGCCCCGGATCTCCTGCCGCCCGGACTGCACGACCCGCGCGTGAAGATCCGGCCCAGCGGCATCACCATCGCCTGCCAGGCCGATTGGGGCCGGCTCCAGAGCGTGCTCTCGCTCGACCTGGACGTCTACACGGATACCGCCGGCATCCTGACGCTCCGCTTTCGCCAGGTCCGCGCCGGGGCGGTGCCTTGGCCGATGAAACCGGTGCTCGACGGCGTTTCCGAGGCGTGCCGCCATGCGGGCCTCCGCGTGGATTGGGAGCAAGCCGGCGGCGATCCCGTCGCTCGCATCACACTCGACCACATCGAAGGCAGGCACGGCAAGTTCATCCAGGTCCAGCAGGTTCGGCTCGAAGAGGGCGCGATCCACGTTTCCGGCGTCACGGGACGGGAGAAGGATAAAGGATGAAGGATGAAGGATGAAGGATGAAGGATAAAGGATGAAGGATGAAGGATAAAGGATGAAGGATAAAGGATGAAGGCGGAGAACAGCCGCGGATGAATATCCGCGCGGAAGGTCGTTTAACGGCTCGCCCACCGCAACCGCCATTGGCCGGGATCCTCGCGCACTCTCTCGAAGAGCATCTTTCCGGCAAGCTTCGTTCCGCTCAGCTCAATCGTCAGGGCGTCGGCGTCGTCGCGATCGAACCGGTAGGAGCCGTGGTCCCAGCGCTGGACCGATCCGCGCTGGCCGGAAATCTCGCCCTCGTAATCGAGATATGCCGGCCGGTGGTCCGGCAAGGCCCGGCACACGATCTCGACCCCTTCGGCCGGCAACTCCGGAAGGGCCCAGGTGCGGAGCGTCCCGCCGGTTTCCAGCAGCAGGTCCCAGTGGACGCCCTGCGGGCCCTCGTGGCGGAGGATGGCGAAACGGCTCATGCGATGCCGCTCATGCAGGATAGCTATTGCGGAAGCCGTTTGTCGCTCCCCTGTGATACATCTTCCACCGCTCTCAGCATAAACAGCCATGCACGAACACGCAAGATGCGAGACTTGGGCTTACGCCCCACTGTTCGCAAAGGTTGAGGTGGACGCACCGAGCCCGCCTCGGCGGGCTTTCCGCGAAGCGGTACTAGGCCCGTGCTTCAGCACGGGTTCCCGTGACGTCGCACCCCAACCCCGTTCCCCCTTCCCCGCCGTCACAACGTGGCGGCGGGGAAGGGGGAACAAACGGTGACGATGCGAGTTCTCGAACCCGGCGTAAACGCCGGGCCGAATACCGCCTTCGGCGGGCAAGGGCCATAAATGGCCCTAAGCGACGACCTCCTTCGTCACGGCCACCTCTAAGCCGTCGATCTTGGGAATGCGACGGACTGCCACCCGCCGGTCAGGTCCACCGGCCTGAATCGACCAGCTCGATGAGCCGCGGGATGAGCCGCACGGCGGCGCGGGCGCGATGGCTAAGGCAGGACTTGACCCGGGGACTGAGCTCGCCGAACGAACGATGATATTCGACGATCTCGAAGAGCGGATCGTAGCCGAAGCCGCCCGTCCCGCGAGTGGAAGAGAGAATGCGGCCGCGGCACGAGGCATGGCTCTCGGCCACGATCGTGCCGGTCGGGTCGGACAGGCAGATGTGGCAGACGAATTGGGCCCAGCGCCGCTCGGGGGGCAGTCCGGCCAACTCGGCCAGCAGTTTCTCGTTGTTCCTCCGGTCGGTGGCGCCGGGCTCGCTGTAGCGGGCCGAGAGCACCCCGGGTGCCCCATCCAGGGCATCGACCGCCAGTCCGCTGTCGTCGGCCAGGACCCATTGCCCGAGATGCCGGGCCTGCCCTGATGCCTTCAAGGCGGCGTTGGCGGCGAACGTGTCGCCGTCTTCCACTACCTCCAAGGGGGCGGGAAAGTCGGCCAGAGTTCGCAACTCCAGCCCGACCGGCCGGAGCAGATGGGCCAACTCGTGGCCCTTCTTGCGGTTAGCCGTGCCGAGAACCAGAAGCCGTCGATCGCACATGCGGCCCGATTCTACGCCTACCGCCTATCGCTGTCCAGCCGCTGAGCCAATGCGCGGCTGATCGACCGCTTGGGAACCTCGACCGGAATCGGCTGAACGTCCAGCGGGACGCCGGCCACTATCTTCGCGCGGATCGCGCCGACCGGCTGGCCGCCCGCCACGACCGGCTGGGCGCCGAACGTCTCCATAATCCGGTGGATCTGGGGATTGATCTCGACCTTGCCGTTGGGAAGCGGCGTTCCCACCGAGTCGAAGCTCCCGACCGTTACGATGCTCGCATAGCGGTCGTGGAACTCGTAGGCATGGTAACCCAACTTCCGGAGTTCCTCGGTCAACGTGTGGGCCTGCTCGGCGGCCTTGGTGAGCATGCTGGGAAGTTTTCCGCCCTTTTCGATCTCCTGGATCCGCTGCTGGTTCGTCACCATGACGCCGGTGAACTGGGCCACCTGGACCGTGTACTTGCCGGGGCAGTCCAGCAGGCTGTGCGTTACCCCTTCGTTCATGCGGAGCACGAGCTTGTCGATGGTTCCCTTGGGGGCATAGTAATCGCTGGGCAACAGGGGATTGGTCGTGATGAAGGCGTGCCCCATCGGACCTCTCCTCTTGCTTTCGGTCGTGCCGGGCGACAGGCGTTCCTTGATGTCCTCCTGGATGTGCCGCAGGGCGGCCAGCGTCTGGTAGGTCGGCTTCCCCTGGGCGGTGAGACAGTCGGGCTCGACATACTTGATCGTCTGAAGGTCCTTGCGGGCCGCCGGATCGTCGATGGCCGGATAGTCACCCACCAGCACCGAGAATTCGTCCAGCGCCCCCTCCTGTCTGAGCTCGGGGTGCTCCTTTAGCTGCTTGTATTGCCAGCGGTATCCGATGGAGGGTCTCTTCGTGGCCAGGCCGTTGGCATCGTCGAGCTTGAACTCCAGCTTGTGGCTGTACGCCGCCAGCTTATAGCGCTTGCGGAGTTCCAGGACCAGGTCGTGGGCCTGCTTCTGAGCCCCCTCGCCGGAGAAACTGGCCGCCATGATCATCCACGGCCCGCTTTGCTCCGTGACGGGATACTCCTTGTTCGGGTCAGCCTCGACGCGGTCGCTCGCGAGGAGCTTGGCCCAGGGTGGCGCCGCTCGGGCGACCGTGTGTACCCCGACGCCGAGGACCAGTATGAGGACCGCTGTCTGGAACGTCCGTTTTCCGCTCATAGCTTCTCCCTTCCCCGAGAATGCGGCGGGAGTCTAGCAAAAGGCCCCGGGGAATGCTAGAGGGAATTAGTGCCGATTCCAGCACGTTTAGCGGGCGACCATGCTACGCACGGTGCCCTGCCCACCACAAACCGGCTCTCGGCGGGCAAGCCCGCCCGCTAAACCGCGATGGGTCGATCCTGGGCCAGAATCCGGCCGGCGGCGACCCGCCCCGCCACGACCCAGACGAGCCGGCCAATCTGTTCTGGGCCGCCCGCCAACTCGACGGGGGCATAGCGGTCCGACATACCCACGAGCACTTCCTCAGAGGGGGTGGCGACATTGCCACGCCCCCCGTCACAACAGTGGCGCGCCGTTGGGAGCAGGCGGATTTGCTCCGCGGCGACGCAGCGCTCCACTAGCACCTGGAGCCGGCGGCCGGCCAGGCCCTCAAAATACGCCTGCCGCAGGCGATTGCCCAACTGGGCGAGCTGGGCCGCCCGATCCTGCTGGACCGCTCCCGGCACGCGGTCGGGCATTTCGGCCGCCTCGGTCCCCTGGCGCGGGCTGAACCGGAAGATGTGCAATTTCGAGAACCCCACCGCCTCCACCGCCCGGCAGGTGGCCCGAAAATCCTCGTCCGTCTCGCCGGGGAACCCCACGATCACGTCGGTGGTCAGGGCCGGCCGATCCAGCGCGGCCCGGACCGCATCGAGCCGCTCAATAAGCCGCTCGGCCGGCCACCGCCGCCGCATCCGGCGGAGGACGGCGTTGGAGCCGCTCTGCATCGAGACGTGCAGATGGGGACAGACCCGATCGGGATGTTCCGCCACCGCGGCGACCAACTCGTCTGTAAGCTCGGCGGCCTCCAGGCTGGAGAGACGCACGCGGAACTCGCCCGGCCGGCCGACGATTCGCCGGAGCAGCCCCGCCAGGTTTTCGCCCCCGTCGCGGTCGATGCCGTAGTGCCCCAGGTGGATCCCCGTCAACACGATCTCCCGATGGCCCGCGGCGACCAGCCGGCTGATCTCGTCGAGGATCTCGCCGAGGGGCCGGCTCCAGAGGACCGGCCGCACCCGCGGGATGATGCAGTAGCTGCACTCCATCGAGCAGCCGTCCTGCACCTTGACGTACGCCCGATGCCGCGGGCCGAAGGTGGAAATGCCCGTGGGAACGTCTACGAGCCCTCGCCGGGCCAGCCAGTCGGGCAATTGCCGCTTGTCGGCGATCACCTCGGCCACGCCGGCCAGCGCGGCCACCGCCTCCCTGGCCCGCGTGGCGTAGCAACCCATCACGACGATCTCGGCCTGGGGGTTCTGCCGGGCGAGCTGCCGGATGAGCTTGCGGCTCTTCGCCTCGCCTTCGACGGTGACCGTACACGTGTTGACGATGCACAGGTCGGCCGCTTCGCCGTCGCGGGCGTCCCGGTAGCCCAATCGCCCCAGTCCCTCGCGGAGATACTCCGTCTCGTACTGGTTGACCTTGCAGCCCAGGGTGATGGTCTTCAGGAGCGGCATGGTGCTGTTGTTTAGCGGGCGCGTCAGCCGCTCTTCTTCACCGTGTACTCGTGCGGCCGCTTGCGGACGATTTTGGCCTCGAGGATCTTGTCTGGCGTTTCTCCATGGGGCTCGTCCGGATTGATCCGCTTGATCTTGGCCAGCACGTCGAAGCCCTTGATCATCCGGCCGAAGACGGTGTACTTGCCGTCCAAATCCTTATTGGGAACGAACATCAAGAAGAACTGCGAGCCTGCGCTGTCGGGGGGCTCCGACCGGGCCATGGCGACGCTGCCGCGAAAATGGAGCCGGTGATCGCCACGGGTGAACTCGGCCGGGATTTGGTAGCCCGGTCCGCCCGTGCCGTCCCCCTTGGGGTCGCCCCCCTGGGCCATGAAGCCCGGCAGCACGCGGTGGAAAGTCAGCCCGTTGTAGAAGCCCTTCTCCACCAGCGAGAGGAAGTTGGCCACCGTGTTGGGCGCCTCGTTCTCGAACAGCTCGATTTCGACGTCGCCCCGGCTGGTTTTCAGCAGCACGCGGGGCAGGTCGTCGGCCTTCGCCTCCGCCTCGCGGATCTTCTTCTCCTTCTCCCATGCCTCCTTATAGTAGTCGATCTTGGAGAGGTCCGATTGGGCGGTCTCGCCCGGCTTTCCGGCGGCCGCCGCCTCGCGGAGATAGGCCTCGGCCGCCGGGAAGTCGCCAAGTGCAAAGGCGGCGATGCCGGCCGTCTCGCGAAGCTGCTTGTCCTTCGAGCCGTGGTCGATCAGGAACCTGGCCAGGTCCAGGGCCTTCTCGTAGTCGTCCCGCTGGTCCCAGTCGCCCACCATGCCCAGCAGGAGGTCCGTGACCTTGGGGTCTGCGCCGGGGGCCTCGGCATAGGCATCTTTTGCGGCCGAGATCAACTTGTCCAGCATGGCGGTCGCCTTCTCGACCAGGCTTTTCCACTCCTCCGCGATGGCTGGCCGCTGGGCCTCCTCGGCCCCGCGGTACCGGACCTTGAGGTTGGTCATGTCCGCCAGCAGGGCCTTCCAATCCTTGAAGGTGCGGGCGAACTCGTTGTTCTTGGGGCCGGGGGTGGCAGACGACGCCTTGTCGCCCCCTGAAGGTCCGGGTGTTGCGGGCTCGGCCGCCCGGACCGCAAGCGCTATCGCAAGGAAGATCGTGACGGCAAGACAGGGAATCGAGGATTTCATCAGGGGCTCCCACCAGGGGTTGAATGTTTCTGGTTCCCACGCTCTGCGTGGGAACCCGGCTCTCCCGACGCTCCGCGTCGAACGGGGCGACGCAAAGCGTCGCAAACAGTACGTTCCCACGCAGAGCGTGGGAACGAGGGTTAATGTTGCAACACGCCGCGCAACGCCTTCTCGGGCGGCATCCTCTACCGTATCATATCGAGTGTCAGAGGCAAAGCGAACCCATGGGATCTCGGCCAAAGAAGAGGCCCGGCGACCGGTCGGTGTACGCTCCGGGCCGCAGGCCCCGGCAGCAGGGGGTCCAAGCGGTAGGGGTGCGGATCATCGGGGGGCGATTCCGCGGCCGCAAGCTGCAATACAGCGGCGATCCGCGGACCCGGCCCATGAAGGACCGCGTCCGCGAGGCCCTGTTCAACCTCCTCGGACCGTCCGTCAAGGGCAAGTTCGTCGTGGATCTGTTCGCCGGGACCGGGGCGATCGGCCTGGAGGCCCTCAGCCGGGGCGCCCTGGCGGCCATCCTCATCGAGCAGCACCTGCCGACCGCCCGGGACATCCGCCGCAGCGTGGAAACGCTCGGCGTGGCGGAGGCGGTGCAAATCGTCACCGCGGATGCGTTCCTCTGGTTCCCGCGGCACCGCCCCCTTGCCGCGGAACCCTGGCTGGTCTTTTGCTCGCCCCCCTACGAGTTCTACTCGCGGCGGGCTGAGGCGATGTTGGATCTCCTCGGCGGCATGATCGAGGCCGCCCCTCGGGAGAGCATCTTTTCGGTCGAGGCGGACGAACGGTTCGATTTCGGCCGTTTGCCCTACCCCGAGGCATGGGATGTTCGGGCCTATCCTCCCGCCCAGATTGGCCTCTACGAGAAGGATTAAACTTTGATTCCCTGCCTCCGGACGGCCGATCTAATTCGATGCCGGAAGTTACGGCTTTGCGGCTGGGAGACGGTCTCAGGGAGGAGAGGGCATGTTCTGCCGACGGTGGGATTTCAGTTGGCCCATCCTGTTCATCCTGCTTTGCCTATTCATCCTAAGCGTCAAATTGCCGCGGGGGTGGGAACGGATTGCCAGGCGCGAACCCCTCCAGGCGGCTGTCCAAACCCCTCTGCCCGTGACCCCGGTTAAGTTGCCGGAACGTTCGGTGGTGGACCAGGAACATGCTACTTCTGGGGGTGAGTATCATTCGATTGAGCCGGCCGAGCGGATAGCGTCGCAGCCGGCGGTGACGGCGCCAGCGGATGCGGTTTCAGCCGCCCCTGCCACTCCCCCTATTTCCGCCCCGATCCCCGACCAGGGCCAAGCGGCAATTGGCCAGCCGGCGGAGACGGCGACGGCACCGGTGCCGGCCAGCCAGCCGGCAAACGAAGTGGCGTCGATCCCCGCGCCGGCCGACCGCCGAGAGACCGAGACGCCTTCCGACGACAGGGTGGTGCCGCTGCCAGCGGGCCCGGAGGCCCCGGCAATTCACGAGAAGGACGCGCAAATTGCGGGAAGCGTGCCGACTCGGCCCTCCTCGACGCCGTTGGCCCCCTTGAAGACGGAACCGCAAGCCGAAGTCGCCTATCCTGACACGGGCATGCCGGTGGTCCGGCCGTTCGTGCCGGAGCCGGCGCCGGCGGCGGTGCAATCCTCGCCGCCGCAGGCCGAGCCCCTCGCGGCCGAGCCCCGCGTGGCCGAGCCGAAGGCGGCCCAGCAGCCTGTGGGGCACGTGGAACCGGTCTGGCACGAGCCGGAGGCGCTCTTGGCCGAGATGGATGCCTTGGCCAAGCATGAAGCGACCCGCTCCTGGGCGATCAAGACGGCGGGACTCCTCAAAGAATTGGGACCGGCGATGTCCAAGGAAGACAAGGAGGTCGCGTCAGTCCTTGACCGCCTGGAGAAACTCTCCCGCGAGGCGTTAGCGGAGGTGTCCGTGCTGGGCAATACGGCGGTAAGCCGGCAGTTGCTCCTGGCCGAGCATGCCCTTCGGCGGCGAATCTCCCTCTGGAAAGCGATTACCGAGATGGGCTCTCTGGCGGCGGCCGACGCCCAGGCCCCGGCGATGGATCCGAAGTCCATGTCGGCCTGCCTCAACGAGATCGACTCGCTGACGCGGGGCTCGGAGGAAGGCAATGCCTGGCGGAGGTACCTGTTGCTGGATGCCTTGCGGGACTGGTTGACCCGGCGGAAAACGGCCGAGGAGCGGCTGCCGGGCGACCTGGCCCAGCAAGTGCTCGGACGCATGAACCATCCCGGGATGACGTCGCACCAGCGGCAGTTCGTCGCCAGCGGACCCGTCGCGTCGCTGCACAAGGAAGTGGTCCGCCACGCCTGTACTCCCGTCAATGCCAGCCGGCTGCTGGGGGACCTGGAGCGGTACGAGCGGACCGGGCTGCCCAGCGACGCCCGGTTCCTGGCGGACGATTGCCGGTACCTGGCCGCCGGCCCCAACGAGGCGTACCGCCGCCTCGCCGAGCAGGTCGAACAGCACTACCGCAACGCGAACCTGAGAGTGGCGATCAGCGAGGACCTGCTGAACCGGATGATCCCCAAGCGTCCGGCGGAATACGCCAGGGTCGAGGACACGGTGCTCAACGTGCCCGTGCGGGGTCAGAGCCTCCTGGCCAACGAGATGGCAGTGAGGCTGGTGCCGGATCCGACCCACGTGCGGTTGGCCCTGGAGGTGAGGGGCGAGATGTCGTCGTTGACCTCTTCGACGTCGGGGCCGGCCACGTTCGTCAACGACAGCGAGTCGACGTACACGGCCCGCAAACCGATGGAAATTGACCTGAAGGGAATTACCCTGTGGGCGACGGAAGTGGAAGTGGACCACGACTCGCGCCTGCGGCGGGTCCAAACCAAGCTCGACCCGGTGCCGATCCTGGGCTCCGTCGTGCGGGGCCTTGCGGAGAGGGGGTACGAAGACAAGAAGCCGGCGGCCGACGCCGAGGTCCGTGAAAAGATCGCCGCCCGGGCCCAGGAGCGGATCGACCGGGAGACGACTGCCCAGCTTACGCAGGTGGCCCGGCAACTCCACAAGGACGTGCTGGGCCCCGTCGAGGCCCTGCTCCTGGACCCGACGCTCTTGGGCGCCGAAACGACCCGCCAGCGGCTTGTCATGCGGATACGGCTGGCGGGCGCCGACCAGTTGGGCAGCCAGACGCCGCGTCCCCTGGCCCCGGCCGACAGTCTCGCCAGCGCCCAGATCCACGAGAGCGTGCTCAACAACGTCCTCCAGCGGCTCGATCTGGAAGGCCAGACGTTCACTCTCGCCGAGCTCCACCAGCGGATCGCCGAGCGGCTCCATCGCCCGGCGCCGAAGCCGTGCGACCCGGACCAGGAAGACGTGAAGATCACGTTTGCCGCCCAGAACGCCGTTCGGGTCCGTTGCGTGGAAGGCCGGATCGAAATTGCCCTGTCGGTGGCGAAGCTGAGCAAGCCGCCGCGGCGGTGGAAGGACTTCCAGGTCCGCGCCTTTTACCGCCCCGAGGTCCGCGGACGCTCGATCGAGCTGGTGCGCGACGGCACCATACAGTTGATCGGCTCGCGATTGAACCTGGGCTCGCAACTGGCGCTGCGGGGCGTCTTCTCCAAGGTGTTCTCGCAGAAGTCGCCTTGGAACGTGACCCCCGAGCCCTTCGTCAAGAACCCGAGGCTCGACGGCCTGGCGTTCACGCAGTTTGCGATCGGCGAGGGGTGGATGGCCGTGGCCTTGGGCCCGGACCGCACCGCCGCCAAGCCGGCCGGGATGCGGAAGTAAGTAGGTCCCGCCTGCCGGGCGGGACCGTGACGCGGGTGGCCCCGATAGCTTGCTATCGGGGCGCCGAAGGCACAAGAGGCCGCACCGGAGCCTCTTGCCGCTTGCGCGGCCCGGATAGGCAAGCCATCCGGGCCACCCGCGAGGATCAGGGGACAGGGGGCAAATGCAAAATGTAAAAGTCAAAAGGCAAAATGCCGCACTCTTGCTTTTTCATTTTGCCTTTTGCATTTTACATTTTGCCTTCTTCATTCACGTGCCGCCGATGCGTGCCCGCAAACCGTGACCCGTGACCCCTGACCCCTGACTGCTGCTCCCTACCTTCCCAACAGCGTCCTCAAATCGGCCTCCATCGCCGCCAGCCGTGTGGCTTGGGCCGCCTTCACCGCAGCCAGATTGCCGCCCGGCGCCGGCGGATCGTAGGCGAACAGGTAGAATTTCACCTTCGATTCCGTGCCGGAAGGCCGCACGGCCACGTAGTTGCCCTCGGACTCCAGGTCGAGGAAAACCAGATCGCCGCGGGGGCCATCCAGCGGTGCGGTCTTCCCGCCCGGCGGTCCGACCGTGTTGCGGAGATAGTCGCGGACGCTCCCGACGGGGAGTCCCGCCAGCGTGGCCGGCGGATGGGCACGCAACTTGGCCATCAGGGCACCAGTCGCCTCCATCCCTTGTTCGCCCGGCATCGCGACGGAGAACTGCCCTTCGCGGTGGCAGCCGTACTGGAGGAACAACTCGTCGAGCTTGCCGTCGAGCGTCTGGCCCCGGGCCTTGAGCCGGGCGGCCAATTCGGCCACCAGCATGGCGGCCACCGCGCCGTCCTTGTCGCGGACGTGATCGCCGGCCAGGAAGCCGTAAGACTCCTCCGCGCCGAACACAAAGTCCTTCGGCCCGCGAAGGTCCATCTCTCCGCCGATGTACTTGAATCCCACCAGCAGGTTGCCGGCGGTCTGGACGCCGTAATGGTCGGCAATGCGGCGCATCAACTCGGTTGTGACCAGCGTCTTGACGATGTAGAGGCTTGCATGGAGCGTGCCGGCGGCCTGCCGGGCAGCCAGCAGCGAATCGGTCAGGAGGGCGCCGACCTGGTTGCCGGTGAGCGTGGCCCAGGCCG
>JBEKCP010000386.1:0-6082 GCA_050014815.1 Thermoguttaceae bacterium
CCGCGGGGGGCAGGACCTTGATGGCCACGGTGCGTTTCATCCGGCGGTGCCGGGCCTTCAAGACCACGCCCATGCCCCCCTCGCCGATCTGGTCCAGCACGGTGTATTCGCCGAAGACCAGCACTTTGGTCTTGCCCTGGTAGACGGCCTGGGCCTGGTACTTGGTCAGCTTGCCGTGCTGGACGAGGGCCTGGGCGAGCTGCTGGACATCCCTGGGCCGCTTATCGGGTGGGAGACTCTCCTGAAACTTGGAGACCTCGGCCGCCAACATCAGGCCGCTCTCGGTCAGCCGCTCGATGAACTGCTGGACGGTAATCGCCATCGACAGGCCCCGCCAGACCATGGGGGTACGCTACCCGCCTACTATACACAGAGGCCGACAAGGCCGCAAGCCCCCCAATCCATACCCCTATCCGTGGAGGGTGCGGCGGCTATTGGCAAAGAATCCTTGCGGGGTTAGGATTGGGGGTGGTGAGCGAGGAGGTAACCCAATGGCCGAACCATCAAGCACGCCGGGCCAGGTCTTCGGCGACTATATCCTCCTGGAGTTGCTGGCCGAGTCGCGGACCGGGAAGATCTTCAAGGCGCAACACCGGGCGATGGGCCGGCTGGCGGCGCTGAAGCTCTTCTCGCAGCAGGCCGAAGCCATGCCGCAACTCCTGGAGCGATTCGAGCGGAAGATCAAGATCCTCGCCCGGCTCAGCCATCCCAACCTGGTGGCCGCGCAGGCCGCGGGCGAGCACGCCGGCACCCGCTACCTCGCCATGGAGTATGTCGACGGCAAGGACCTCGCCTCGACGGTCAGGCAGCAGGGCCCGCCGACGGTCGAGGAGGCGGTGGGATACCTGCTCCAGGCGGCGTCGGGCCTGGGCTATGCCCACGCCCAGGGCGTCTACCATCGCAACGTCAAGCCGAGCAACTTGATGCTCGACCGGCAGGGGGTGGTGAAGGTGGTCGGGTTCGGGCTGGCGCACGTCGAGGCCGGGGCGCCGGCGGACAGGGAAGGGGCGGGCGTGGAACTCACCGCGCAGCACCAGACTCTCGGCTCCCAGAGCTACATCGCGCCCGAGCAGATCGGCGACGCGGCCCACGCCGACCAGCGGGCCGACATCTACAGCCTCGGCTGCACGTTGCACATGCTGTTGACGGGCCGGCCGCCGTACGCCGGCAAGTCGGCGATGCAGCAGTTTCTCGCCCACCGCGGCAGCCCGATCCCCTCGCTACGGGCTGTCCGGCCGGACATGCCCGACGCCCTGGACGCCGTCTTCCAAAAGATGCTGGCCAAGCGGCCGGAAGACCGCTACCAGTCGATGGATGAAGTGATCGGGGCGCTCCGCGGCGCCCTGGGCATGGGAAAGCAGCCCGAGGACAAGACTGAATCCGGGGGGAAGACCGGACACGAAGACAAGCCCGAGTTGGCGTCGACGTCGGCCTGGCCCGCCGGCGAAGCGGCGGGCGCTCCGCTGGCCGGCCCCGGCGGCGTGGTCCTGGAGCAGTACGTGCTCCTGGAGCAACTGAGCAGCTCGCGGACCGGCCTGGTGTTCAAGGCGCAACATCGCGGGATGGGACGCACCGTGGCTGTCAAGTTCCTTGCGCCCGAGGCGGCGGGCTCGAAGACCCTTGTACAGCGATTCCATCGCGCCGCGAAGGTCCTCTCGCAGTTGGAGCATCGCAACCTGGCGAGGGCCCTCGACGCGGGCGAGCAAGACGAGGCCCATTACCTGGTCACTGAATACGTCGCCGGCCAGGACCTCCGCCGGAAGCTCCAAGACCAGGGCCCGCTCGGCGTGGCCGAGGCCGTGCGCTACGTCGTCCAAGCGGCCGAAGGCCTGGACTGCGTCCACGAGCACGGGGTGTGCCACCGCAACGTCAAGCCCGGCAATCTGCTGGTCGACCGCGAGGGCGTGGTCAAGCTGGTGGGATTCACGCTGGCCCACGTCGAGGCCGATGGGCCGCTGACCGAGGCCGGCGTCGAGGCCGAGCTGACCCGCCACGGCGAGGCCCTGGGCACCTACGATTTCATGTCCCCCGAGCAGGCCCTGGACGCCGGCAGCGTGGATCGGCGGGCCGACATCTACAGCCTCGGCTGCACGTTGTACATGCTGTTGACCGGCCACCGGCCTTACTCCGCCAGGTCGGCGACGCAGATGATTCTCGCCCATCGGACGGAGCCGATCCCGTCGCTCTCGGCAGCCCGCCGCGACGTGCCGGAGGCCCTGGACCATATCTTCCACAAGATGGTGGCCAAGCGGCGCGAGGACCGCTACTCCTCGATGAGCGAAGTGGCGGCGGACCTCGATGCGTGGTTGAAAGTGGCGGAAAGTGCCGCCGGGGGGCCGGGCGCAACGGCCGCCGTTGGGGCCGGGATCGGCCCCGCGCGGCAGGCGACTGGCCGGCGAAAATGGTTGGCGGCGGCGGGCGCGGCCCTGGGCGCCCTGGCGATCCTCGCCCTGGCGGCGATCGTGTTCCACCCGGGGCAAGATCCCTTGCGGAAGGTCGAGGGCAGCGGCGAAGGGCAGGCGAAGGAGGAGCACTCGCAGCCCGGGCCGATTGCGCCCCCCGCACCAGAGCCGAAGTCGCCGGGTCCGGCCGCCCCGAAGGACAAGCCCAAGGGCGAGCCTCGTGCGGTCGTGGTGGCCGAGCCGAGGCCGGCCCCGCCGCCCCGCGAGCCCGCGGTGCCGCCCGAGCCGGCCAAGGTCCCCGAGCCGGCCAAGTTCGTCAAACCGGCCGACGTTATCAAGCCGGCCGAGATTGCCAAGCCGGCCCAGCCCGAGGGCCCGGCGGACGTCTCGGCGGAGCAGTCCAAGAGGCTGGCGCAACTCGAATCGCTGGAGAGTCGCTACGCGGAAGCCCTGACGCCCGCCGAAACTCTGGTCTCGGCTTGGGCCTTTGCCCAGGCGCTGGAAGACATGGCGAAGGTCCGTCTCGAGGATAAGGAGAACGCCGCACGCCTGGCCGGCAGGATCGCCGAGGTGAAATACCTGGCCGGACTGAAGGAGAAGGTCATTGCGAAGCTCAACTCGGGCAATTTGCGGCTGAAGAAGAGCGATCTGCTGCTCCGCCGCATCAACGGCGAGGTTACCGGGGCCGGCGCGGAAGGGATTACCGCCGAGTTGAGCGGAGGCAAGACGGAGGTCCACGCCTGGGGCGAACTGAGCGACGACGCCCGGCAGAAGCTGGGCCAACTGGTTGCCGAGGGGGCCGGCCGCGACGATTGGATCGCGCTGGGGCTCTTGGCCCTCGGCCGGCAAGACGGCCCCGCCGCCGCCAGTTGCTTCGAGAAGGCCGCGGGACTCGGCGGCGACGTGGCGCCCTACCTGGAATCCATCGCCCGGATGGGCTTCGCCCAGGCCATGGACTTGCTCAAGCGAAAGGATTTCGGCAAGGCCATTGTCGCGCTGGACCGGCTGGAGAGCACGTCCGGGAGGACCTTCTGGGCAAAGTCCCACAGGCTGGAAATCGAGACGGCTCGCCGGCAGGCCAGGTGGGAGATGTCCGAGGCGGGGGCCGAGCGGTTGTACGCCCAGGCCGCCGCGCTGTACCGGGACGAGGATCTGTACCTGCTGCGGCCGATCATTCAGCGTCTCAAGGCCGACTATCCCGACTCCCGCCCGATCCGCGATCCCCGGCGGAGCCCGTCGGTCGCGGAGATGGCGACGGCCGCGGCCAACCTCCCGCCGCTGGTGACCATTGCCAAGAGCGGCCGCGGCGACTTCAGCACGATCCAGGCCGCCGTGGACGAGGCGCATCCCAACAGCGTGCTGGAGATCCTGGACCTCGGGCCCTACGAGGAACAAATCTTGATCCCGGAGAGGGCCGCGGGACTGACGATCCGCGGCAAGAAGGGATTATGGCCGATCGTCACTTCCCGCGACTGGGGCCACTCCGTGATCGACGTCGCCGGGAAGGGCATCACCCTGGATCGCCTGGCGATCGTCTGCCAGCATTCGGGCAAGAGCACCAATCCCAGTTGTGTTTGGCATGGTTCCTCGGCCCCGGTCTGCTTTCGCCGTTGCATCCTGCAAGGCGGGAAGAACGTTTTCGACTGCGAGGCCGCCGTCCAGCAGAGCGTCTTCGCCGGGCCGTGCGTGATCAAGAAACCCGTCGCGGTCCGCAATTCGATCTATCTCGGCAACGCCGACGACGGCCTGTGCGTCGACAGCCCGTCGCGTTTCGAGAACACCCTCGTTCGCAGCCTCCTGAAAGTCAAGAAGGCGGCGAGTTTCAAGTCGTGTACGATCGTCGGCCCGGCCAGCATCCAGATGGACCGCCGCGGGACGGAGTTGCAGGACTCGATCGTCATTTTCGGCATCGACGCCTGGACCGAAGACGTGCGGATCGACCGCTGCAACGTCCTGGGGAAGACGTCGGGGCTTGCACGGTACGGACTCGGCTACACCGCGGTGGAGCCGCGGTTCGTCAATCCGGCCGTTCTCGATTATCACCTGAAGCTGGACAGCCCGTGCCGCGGGAAGGCATCCGACGGCGGCGACCTCGGGTTCCGCTTCTCGCCGGAAACCTGGGACTTGCTCCAGCGGGCGATCGAACTCCGCACGCGGGGCCGCCTGGCGTTCTGAGGGACGGCGGCCGCGAAAATGGGACTGTCCTCTTCGGCCGGCAGGGGAAGGGCCAAGCCGGCACCGCACCCCCTCGTTCCTGTGGGTTCGGGGCGTCGCCGAAAGCGTACGGCGGGGGTTGCGGCGCCGCGAATTTCCAGGATAATAAGGGTCCACGCCGCCGACCTTGCTGAACGGTTCGTTCCATGTTCTCTCTCCAGCGTTTTCTGAGCAAAGGGCATCGTTTCTTCGACCTCCTGGAGGCGAGTGCCGAGGAGGCTCGGCAGTCGGTGCTGGCGCTGATCGAGCTGATCAATGCGCCCCAGGACGGCCGCACCTTGGAGAAATTCGTCCAGAGCCGGAGGCAGGAAAAGCAACTCAGCGAGCAGATTACCGCGCTGCTTTGCAGCACGCTGATTACCCCCCTGGAACGCGAGGACATCGAGGACCTCTCCAACGCCGTGTCCCGGATCACCAAGGTGACCAAGAAGTTCGCCCAGCGGCTCCTGCTGCAGCAGGCCGGCGTCTCGACCGAGGTATTTCGTCAGCAAGCCGGCCTCTTGCAGAAATCGACCGATACCCTGTGCCAGATGGTCCGTCGCCTGCGGCGCGGGCCGAACCTGAACCGGATCCAGGAGGAGAACGGCCAGTTGCACCAGTACGAGGGGGAGGCCGACAAGCTGATGATGAACCTGCTGGGGGACCTCTACAGCGGCCAATACGACGCCAGGCAGATGATCGTAATCCGGGACCTCTTCGAGCTGCTCGAAAAAGTCATCGACCGGTGCCGTGACGCCGGCAATATCGTTTTCCGCATCGTGTTGAAGAACTCCTGACGCTGGGACCGATCCGCGATGACGCTCGTGCTCTGCGTGATCCTGTTCGGCCTTGCGTTCGAGTATATCAACGGGTTTCACGACACGGCGAACGCCATCGCGACGGTGGTGTCCACCCGCGTTCTCAGCCCTCGGCAGGCGGTGTGCCTGGCCGCGGCGTGCAACCTGATCGGGGCCTTGTGGGGCACGGCGGTCGCCGCCACGATCGGCACCGGCCTGGTCGAGGCGGGCGTCGTCACCTTGCACACCGTCTTGTCCGCCCTGCTGGCGGCCATCCTCTGGAACCTGCTCACCTGGTGGTTCGGCCTGCCGTCGAGTTCCAGCCACGCACTGATCGGCGGCCTGTGCGGCGCCGCCGTCGCCTCCGCCCGCGGCGACTTCTCCGTCATTCGCTGGTCCGTGGCTGCCGGCCCGCACGGGTGGGAAGGGCTGTGGCCCAAGGTCATTCTGCCGATGGTCACCTCGCCGATGGTGGGCCTCCTGATCGGGTTCCTCGTGATGGGCCTGCTCCTGGCGGTGCTCCGCAATTGGCGGCCGCACCGCGTCAATATGCTCTTCGGCAGGCTGCAACTGGGAAGCGCCGCGCTGATGGGACTGAGCCATGGCACCAATGACGCGCAAAAAACCATGGGTATCCTCGCCTTGACGCTCTGGACTGCGACCCAGAAGGGCCTCTTCGACGGCTTGCCT
>JBEKCP010000387.1:0-6079 GCA_050014815.1 Thermoguttaceae bacterium
CCGCAAGCGGGTGACGTCGCGGTCCATGAGCCGGATGCTGCCCGACGCCACCGGCCGCAGCCCGCAAATCGCCTCCAGGACGGTCGTCTTGCCGCTGCCCGTGCGGCCCATGAGCACCGCGTACTCGCCGGCGGCGATCTCCAGAGAGACGCCGTGCATGGAAAAACTCCCCTGGCGCAGCGCGACGTCGCAAAGCATAATCATATCAACCCCGTCCCCCGCAGGCCGAAGGCACGCGCGACCAGCAGCACCGCCAGGGCGATGACGATCATCAACAGCGACACGGCCACCGCGGCCTCGATATTGCCGATGCTCAGCTCGAGAAAGACGGACGTGGGCAGCACCTCGGTGCGGAACCGCGTGGCGCCGGAAAAGACCAGGATCGGGCCGAATTCGCCCAGCGCACGCGCCCAGGCCAGCGTGGCCGCAGTCAGCACTCCGCGCCGCGCCTCGGGCAGCGCCACGCGAAAAAACGCCTGGGCACGGCTGCAACCCAGCGTCAACGCCACCTGCTCCTGCCGCGGGTTGATCTGCGAGAAGGTCACCTGCATGGTCCGCACCGCGAACGCGCAGGCCACGGTGAACTGGGCCAGGATCACGCTGGGGATCTCGTACGTGACCGGCACGACCCGCTGGAACGCGCGGCCCGCCGGCGTCTGGAACAGAATCAGCAGGCCCAGCCCGATCACCAGCGGCGGCAGCACGATCGGGATGTCGAAAACGGCGTCGATCAGTCCCCTGCCCGGAAAACGCCGCCGCGACAGCAGGTAGCCCGTGGGCACGGCCACCAGCAGCGAGACGAGCGTGGTCACGGTACACGACACCAGGCTCAGGCCGGTGGAATACCGGATTTCCGGGCTCCTGAGCACGTCGAGCATCAGCCACAGCAGGTAGTCGCGGGGAGCGTCCGGCGGGCGGAACAAGGCGAGCGCCGCCAGGACTGCCAGGATCAGCACGACGTAGGTGGCGCTCAGCCCGCCCAGCGCGCAATAGAACGGCAGATCGGGGTCTGGGGGGCGGCGGGGCGCCGTGTGCTCACGCGGTGCGCTCATTCGACGACGACCTCATCTGCATGCCGCTTACTTGTCCGCTCGTGATACTTTCCCCGGTCCGAGCCAGCGGAAGCCGGCCGCCTCGTAACGCGCCCGCGATTCCTCCGACCGCAACGCGTCCAGCAGCCGTAGGGCCAGTTGCCTGTATTTGGCGCCCTTGGCCACGCTGAACGTCTGCACGGCCACGGTGCCCGGGCGGTCGATGCGGACCAGGTCCAGCTTGTCGCGGACCTTGATGGTGTTGGAGTCGTAGACGACGACCGCGTCGAGCGCGCCGGTTTGCATCTGGTTTACCAGCATGTCGGCGGTGGGCGTTTGCACGCGGACGTTGGCCGACACCTTGTCATAGAGGCCCTCCTGCTCCAGCAATCGCTTGGTCAGGGCGCCGAGGGTGCTTTGCTCGGGGTTGGCCGTTCCCAGGTGCAGCCCGGGCTGGCCGAGGTCGGCCAGCGACTTGATCCCCTTGGGGTTGCCCTTGGCGACGAGGATCAGGATATCGGTTTCCGACATGCCCAACGGATCGCCGGCGAACAGGTCTTTGACCGGCGGCACGAAGGAGCGGTCGCAGGTGAGGTAGGCGTCGGGGCGGCCGCCCGCCTTCATCTGGCCGACCAGGATGCCGCAGCCGTTAAAGACCGTGGTGACGCGCGCGCCCTCGCGCTCCTGGAAACGCTTGATCGTTTCCTCGACGGCCACGCGGTTCATCGCCCCGCTGTAGAGCACGATTTCGGGCGTCTCGGCCCAGGGGTCGCCTTCGACCGGCTCGTAGCCCAGCCGCTCGAAGTGCGCCAGCCCGCGGTCGCGCGCCGCGAGGTAGCGGGCGAAGCGCAGGGCCGCGGTCGGGTGCTCGGAAAACTCCAGCACCCCGACGCCGATCGTCTCTTCCGCCGTATCGAATAGCGGCAGGCGGATCATTTCCAGCTCCGGGTACTGCCGGACGGTCGCGTCCCACACCACGCCCGCGTCGACGGAACCGATCTTCACGTCGTTGGCCACGTCGCTGACGGTGGGCTTGAAGACCGTGGCGTGCTTCTCGAGCCTGGCCCATCGGCTATCCTTCTCCAAGAGCTTCTGCACGGTGCGGCCGATCGAAGCGGCGTCGGGGTTGGCCAGGGCCACGCGGACGTCCCCGCGGCACAGGTCCTCCAGGGAGCCGATCCGCTTCGGATTGCCCTTGGGCACGGCGATGACGGGCCGCAGGCGCGCCAGGGGCAAGGTTTCGGCCAAGAGCCCCTGCCCGCGCGCCAGGTCCAGGTAGCTCTGGTCCGCGGCAAGATACAAGTCGCCCGAGCGCGCGATCCGCAGATTGCTCAGCAGGGTCCCCGATCCGCCGTACTGGACCTGCACTTGGACGCCGTAGTCCTTTTCATAGTCGCGCCGGGCCGCCTCCACCGGCGGTTTGATCCCCGCCGCGCAGTAAAGGACGATCGATTGGGCCGAACTCCTCTGCCTGGCGACGCGCCACGTCCAGATCGCCACGATCGACGCCGCAATGACGAGTACGGCGGCGACGGGGACCCAAGAGATGCGATTCATGAGCCGGTCTCCCGAGGTTTGCCTTTTTCCATGTGAATGACGCGCTGGGCGTATTGGGCGGCGGCGGCGTCGTGCGTGACCAGCAGCACCGCCCCGCCGCCCTGGGTGAACTCGTCCAGGTAACTCAGCACCAGCCGGCCGTTTTCCGCGTCCAGGTTGCCGGTCACTTCGTCGGCCAACAGCAACTTGGGGCGGTTCAGCAAGGCCCGCGCCAACGCGGTGCGCTGCCGCTCGCCGGTGCTCAACTCGGCGGGAACATGGTGCATGCGGTCGCCCAGGCCGAAGTGCGTGGCAAGCTCCAGGGCCCGGGCCCGGCTCTCGACCGCGCGACAATCGACGGCCAGCGCCGCGGCCAGGATGTTGTCGAGCACGTCGAGGTACGGGATCAGGTGGAACTGCTGAAAGACGAAGCCGACGTTGGCGGCACGGAAGCGGGCGCGGGCCTCGGGCCCCAGGCGGTAGGGGGCCTGGCCGCCCACGACCACCTCGCCCGACTTGGGCCTCAGCAACCCGCCCACCACCAGCAGCAGCGTGGTCTTGCCGCAGCCGCTGGCGCCCTGGACGGCCAGGAACTGGCCGGCGTCCAGCGAGAGCGACACCCCGTCCAGCGCGCGGACCGTCCCGGCCGCGCCGGCGAACTGCTTGGTCAGATCGTGTACTTCGAGCAACATCCGCTCACTCCTCGCGAAGAATCACGGCCGGGTCCTGCCGGGACGCCAGCATCGCCGGGAGCCAACTGGCGATGGCCGCCAAGAGCGGCGCGACGGCCACGGCCAGCGCCGCGTACACGGGCTTCAAGACCGCGGCCCCGGCCAGGCCGTCCGCGGCCGTGCCCTCCAGGCCCTCGCCCAGGCGGAGGCCAAGGAGATATCCGGCCAGGCACCCCATCGCACCGCCGGCGAGTCCCGTGAGGACCGCTTTGGAGAGGAACAGGAGCATGATTTGTCTGCCGCCGACGCCGACGGCGCGGAGGATGCCGATTTCGCCCCGCCGGTCGCGGACGTTGCCCAGCGCCAACAGGGCGACCCAGACGGCCGAGGCCAGCATCACCAGCGGCACGAGGATGGAGGCCAGTCCGGCCCGCCCGGCCCGCAGCTCCGCCCGCCCGGCCTGTTCGCGCCGGAGCGTGTCCTGGGCCTCGTCGGCGACTTTGCGGCGGGCCTCGGCCCGGGCCAGCGCCTCGGAGCCTCGCTCGATGACCTGCGTCTCGGGCAGAAGCCGCGTGATCTCCCCGCGGACTTTCGGCAGGTCGGCAAAGGCGCATTGGCACTCCAGGGCAAGGATCGCATTGATCCGGCCGCTCTTGCCGAGCAACTGCTGGGCCTCCTTCAGGTCGATCCAGGCGGTAATGTCGTCCTTGTTGCCGCGCATCGGAAGGCACTGGTGTACGCTGAATGGCCGGCCCATCAATTCCAGCTTGTCGCCGACCGCCAGACGGAGCGTCTCGTGCAACTCGTTGCCCAAGACGATCTTTCCCGCCGGCACGCGGGGGAGCATCGGTTTATGGCTGCCGGCAACCTCCCCGCGGGTGCCGACGAGAATGATCGTCCGTTTCTGTTCCGGCCATCTCACGCGCTGCTGGAGGCAGGGCAACAGGTGCTGGATCGTGACGAGCTTCGAGGCGGCCAGCCGCTGGGCATATTCTTCGGGCATGTCGTGCGATGCGGAGTCTTCGGCGTACCACTCCTCCAGCTTCTGGTCCTGCGACAAGATCACGATATTGAAGCCCAACCCGAGCATTGCCCGCCGCATGGCGTCGTCCAGTTGGGCCATGTGGTCGCGGGTTTCCGACTGTTTCGCGTCGAGGATCTGCTGCGTACACAGGTCGTGTACGCGGAGGAGCGTGACGGCGCCGACCAGGCAGGCCACCGCCAGGGCGACCGACAAGAGGGCCAGCGCAGAATTGAGCTTCCGATACCAGATTTCCTTGAGGACCAAACGCCAGACGCTCACGCCGATGCTCCTCCGCGCTCACTGTTCCCCGAACCGCCGCCGGATCAGCACGGTTCCAATCACGGTCAACACGAGCACGGCCGCCAGCGCGATCGCCACGTTCCGCACGAGGCGGCCGCTCCCGGGGTCGGCCGGCTCGTCTGGTTCCGGCGCGGCGGGCATGGCCGCCGGGGCATGCTCCGCCGCCGGCGGGCCCGCCGGCATCACGCCCGTCAAGGGCGGAAGGGTCTTGTCGACCATCCCGCCTTCCAGCAGCCCGTTCCAATCCGCGCTCATCAGCAGGTCGGTGCCCGGCCTGTCGTCCTTTATGACACACGAACAATCACCGACGAGGAATTCGCAGGCGCTGGCGATCCCCTCCGGGTCGATCGTCTTTCCGACCAGCGGGCCGAGCACCCGCCCGCGGCCGAAAACGACGTAGGCCATCGGCTCCGCCGCCG
The DNA here is from genome assembly GCA_050014815.1 of Thermoguttaceae bacterium. Taxonomy (GTDB): domain Bacteria; phylum Planctomycetota; class Planctomycetia; order Pirellulales; family Thermoguttaceae; genus JBEKCP01. The sequence goes on from JBEKCP010000387.1 coordinate 4,982, forward strand.
AGTCCTTTTGTTCGGGGCCCGTCGCCAGGAGCATCTTGACCAGCACGTCCTCGGCCGCATCCCGGCGGGATAATTCGAGCACGGAGAACGCCACGTGTAAAGGTACGCCGGGCGATACCCGGTTGCGCGGACTATCGTCGGGATCGGCATCCTGGGCGTCGGCCGGCCCTTGGACGGAGTCGGCCAACGTAATTTGGAGCTTCTTCAGGTTCGTGGAGAGGGTTTCCGCCGCCGCAGCGTCTCTTGCCCGATCCCCGCTTTCCAGGAGCACCAGGACGGCCGACTCGCCCTTGAGCAGCCGGCGGGCAAGCTCCCGCCGCAGCGGCGAATCGAGCACGCGGGCGACCGTCGACGGATCCAAGGGACCCGACCATGCCACCGCGGGGCCGGAGCCCGCTTCGTCCCGGGCAGCCGGCTGCTCGGGGTCGGGTTGCACCAGCACGATCCACGGCAACGCCGGCGGCGATACTTTGCGGTGCAATTCCGCGAGCGGCGGCGGGCAGTCTCCGGCCAGGTCTACCGATTGCACCTCGAGGTTCACCGGCTGTTTAGGGTCCTCGGCAGCCTCGCCGAGCGAGTCCAGAACGCCCCGGTCCTTTCCCTCCAGCGGCCCGCGGTGAAAGACGACCGCTTTGTACGGAGCCGCTTCCCAGCGTTCCAGCGCGTAGCGGAACACCGGGACCTGGCAAGCCTTTGCGGAGTACGGGGACCAGAGGCCCGACAAAGCCAGCGACACGCCGACCGCGTTGGCCAGCCAGGCGCCATGTTTTCCGCGGGCGGAAACCGCTAAAGCCCTTTTTCTGTTCACGGTCCAGCGTGCCTCGTTTCCATCGCTTGGGGGGTGTGGTATGGGGCGTGGTTGCTCGCGCTTGGCGGGGGCCCGTGGCGGCCTCCCGCGATTCCATCTATATTATAGGGGCAAACCCGGCGAGCATGCAATCAAGACGGCTGATGGCCCCCAGCAAGGACCGTACGGGCGTGATCGGCTTCCGCTGCGTCGTGGATCGCTGAGGGGTAAGCGTGTCGATCTTCCGCGGGGAAAGAAACCTTGACCAAAAGGAATCCGGCAATGGGAGAGAAAACAGACCGTCGTTGTTT
>JBEKCP010000388.1:0-6070 GCA_050014815.1 Thermoguttaceae bacterium
GAGCGTCACTCCTTTCGAGAAAACCCCTATTTTTCAGGCACTTTCGACGTTTTCCACACCGAATTCCCAAGTCGCTTGTTGTAACCAATTGTCACTATTCGACTTATAACCGGACAGTACTGATTGCAAATTGCAAATTGCGGACGGAGGAAGCTGGCGATGGCAAAGAGTGCGTTCCGCTGTCCGTCGGCTGCTTGGCGCAGGTGCCGCGTGACTCTTCAATTTGCAATTTGCAATTCTCAATTTGCAATTTGCAATCTTCCCCTCGTCACGCGGGGCAGTCCGCCGTGCCTTGCGTGCTCGGCAGCGGGATCGTCACGGGCAAGGCCGCCGGGGCCCGACTTTCGGCGGCCTTGGCGGCCGTGGGGAACTTCAGCGTAAAAGCCGTCCCCTTGCCGACCGTGCTGTCCACGCGGATCCGGCCGTGATGCGCCTCGATGATGTCGCGGCACATCGAAAGCCCCAGGCCCGTCCCACCCTTGCCGCTGGCGTCGGGACCGGACTTGGTCGTATAGAAGGACTCGAAGATGCGGGGCAACTTGTCCGCCGGGATGCCGCAGCCATTGTCGCGGACCACCAGGTCGACCGTGTCGGCCTGGTCGTCGTAGAGGAGCTTGATCAGGACCCGCCCGCCACCGGGCATGGCCTGCCGGGCATTGATCAGCAGGTTCAACAGGACCTGTTGGACCTGGTTGCCGTTGACGTAGGCAGCCGGCACCTGTTGGAAGCTCTTGTCCACCGTGATGCGGTACTTGTTCATTTCCCGCTCCAGCAACAAGAGGGTGTTCTCCACCAGCTCGACAAGATTGGTGGGCTCTTGGCCGGCGGAGCGGTTTCGGGCCATGCCCAGAACCGTGCTGGTGATCTTCGCAGCCCGATTGCTGGCCAGCAGGATCTTCTCGAACGCCTTCTCCCGCGTTGCATTATCCTTGTGACGCATGCCGAGCTTGGCGTAGTTGATGATGGTCATCAGGACGTTGTTGAACTCGTGCGTCGTAGTGCTCACGAGCTCGCCAAGGGCCGTAAGGCGTTGCATCTGGGCAAGTTGTTGCTTCAGGAAATCGACCTGCTGCTGGAGGTCGCGGTCTTGGCAATTCTCGTTGCTGGACACGTAGGACTCACAGTCTAACTGGGGTACGCAAAATCACCCAAGACGCCATATCGCCCTGTTTGCCCGTCCACAGCCTTCTAGCTGTCTTCCCGGGGTGCCGTGTCTTAACCCATTGCGGGGCAAGGCGTTAGTCTCGTTTCCCGTATCGTCAACTCGTCTTGGCAACTGAAACGGAAGCGGCTACAATCCGCACCCGGCAGGACGCCGGCAGGAGATCCGGTAGATTGGAAAAACTGGGATGCATACGGTAGAACTCCTCGGCTGTGCCCTCGACTTGGCCCGGCACCTCGGCTATGCCGTCCGCGAGGAATGGCTCGACGGCAGGGGGGGTGGTGGCTGCACGCTCAAAGGCCGCAAACTCCTCTTCCTTGATCTGGCCATGGACCCCGGCGAGCAGCTTCAGCAGGTGTTGGACGCCCTCCGGCAGGACCCGGAGACGCCGCAGCTTCCGATGCCGCCGGTGCTCCGCGAGTTGTTGGCGCCGCGGAAGGTCGCCTGACTCGCCGTCCGCCGGCCCTCGGGGCAAAAGGTGGCCAAGGGACTTTTCTGTAGCCCAGGCGTTCTACGCCTGGGACGAGGAAACCACCAACCGCAGTTTTCTTCCTTCGGCCCCTTCAGGGGCGCTGATAGGCTCCGCCCCCGAAGGGGCTGAAGAAGAAAGGGAATGATCGTTTCCCAGCCCCAGGCGTACGGATAGACCTCGCCGACAAGGCTCAGATAGAACTTGCCCGGGTGGATCGTATTGTCATGGCATTAAACACACCAAGATATCATTCCCCGCCGGATTTGGAATTGACCCGGATCAAATCGGGCGAGAAAAGCCCCGCGGAGCCATCGGCGGCACGGAGGTCCCCTCTCCCTCCGGGAGAGGGTTAGGGTTAGGGCACCCCGAATGAAAGCGCCCCCTCACCCTCGGCCCCTCTCCCACTCGTGCCGTTGCGGCACGCGGGAGAGGGGAGCTTTTGAGATAGTTTCTAAAGACTTTCCAGAAAAGAACTTCCGATCTTGGAGAGTCCGCCGGCACTGCCTCCGGCGTCGGCAGGCCCTTCGCCGAGAAAAAATTCCGATTGCCCCCTTGACCCGCGGGGCCGCCGTGCGAATGATGGTTGTAGAACGCCCGCGAACCAAGCGTGTGGGCAGCCGTTCACGGAAACCCGTTGGGGCAGATGAATGGCCTGTCCGTTGGTGAGAAAGAATCGCGGGCGTTCTGTCTTTTCTTGCCCGTTACTTTGCTCACCCATCGCACTGGCCGACGCGCTTCCAAACCTCCTCGCGCGTCAGGGCTATTTCCGGCGTGCGATCCAGTTCCTCGGCCCGTCTCTGGGCCTCCTCCTTATGCCACGCCTGGAGAGGAAATGGTTCGGCAGATGCCGCAATGTCTTCCCATAGTTGCTCGACAATCCGAAGCTTGTCGGCGATCGGCAGTTTACGGAGTTCTTCCAGTTTGATCGGCATCGGAGAATCGTCTCAAGGATTCCATCGGCAGGCCATCGGGACGCAAGCAGTTTCTACTCTTATTCTAGTGCGGTTTCAACTGCGTGACCATCTTCTTGTGATTTGAAGTGGTGTCTGGTGCGAATCCCGGTGTTCCTTTGCGCCTTTGCGGCCTGGCGCCTTTGCGTGATATCCCTCCCGGTCGTCGCGTTGCCTACACGATAGGCCATTTGCAAGGATATCGGTTCAGGACGGGGAGTGTTCCACGCAAAGGTGCCAAGGCGCCAAGACGCGAAGGTGATTGAGTCGAAAGGGCACCGACTTGTGCCCCCCGCCCGTCAATACTACGCCTCGTCGCTGGCGACGTAGCAGACCATCGAGCGGCCTTCCAGCTCGACCGTCCAGTCCGCCGCCGGCGCTGGGCCGTCCAAGTCAGGGTAGATGTCGTACGGGCTGCGGGCCGCCGTGTTCAAGAGCATCCACCAGTTCAACGACCGGACGACCTTGGGCACCACGAACCGCAGCGGCGCGTCCCCCGCGTGCAGTAGGATCAGCAGATGATGGTTGGGCGGCTCGAGGACGTCCCGGCGCGGGGCGGCCCCCAGCACGCACGCCATGCTGTTGTCCGGCTGCGCCCAGTCGATCGGTGTGCCAGCCGGGCCGTACCAGGTCACGTCGGGCAGGCCGCCGGGGCGGACCGGAAGGCCCGTCAGGAAGTCGGTTCGCCGGACCGTCGGCTCCGCGCGGCGGAACGCCGCCAGGGCCCGCACGAACCGCCCGAGCGCCTCGTGCCGCTTCACCAGCTTCCAGTCGAACCAGGAGATCGGGTTGTCCTGGCAGTAGGCATTGTTGTTGCCCTGCTGCGTGCGGCGGCATTCGTCGCCGAAGAGGATCATCGGGACGCCCTGGCTCAAAAGGATGGAGGCCAGGAGGTTCTTGATCTGCCGCATCCGGACCGTCTCGATCGACCGCCGCGTGGTGGGGCCCTCGATGCCGTAGTTCGCACTGTAGTTGTAGTTCTCGCCGTCGCGGTTCTGCTCGCCGTTGGCGTCGTTGTGCTTCGCGCTGTAGCTCACCAGGTCGCTGAGCGTAAAGCCGTCGTGCGAGGTGACGAAATTGATGCTGTGGTAGGGGCGGCGGCCGCTCTTCTCGTACAGGTCGCTCGAGCCGGCCAGCCGCGTGGCCCACATGCCGACCATGTGCGGGTCGCCCCGCCAGAACCGCCGCACGTCGTCGCGGAACCGCCCGTTCCACTCCGCCCAGCGGAGGCTCCCGAACGTGCCCACCTGGTATGCCCCCGCCGCGTCCCACGCCTCGGCGATGATCTTCGTGTCGGCCAATCGCGGGTCCTCGGTGATCGTCTCGATCACCGGCGGGTTGGGAATGAGGTTCCCGTCCCGGTCGCGGCTGAGGATCGACGCCAGGTCGAAGCGGAAACCGTCGACGTGGTAGTTGTGTACCCAGTGCCGCAGGCAATGGAAGATCAACTCGCGGACGATCGGGTGGTTGCCGTTGACCGTGTTGCCGCAGCCGGTGTAATTGCGATAGAACTGGCCGCCGTTCTCCAGCATGTAATAGACGCGGTTCTCCAAACCCTTGAAGCTGAGCGTGGGCCCCTGTTCGTTCCCCTCGGCCGTGTGGTTGAAAACCACGTCGAGGATGACCTCGATGTCCGCGCTGTGCAGCGCCCGGACCATCTCCTTGAACTCGCGGACCTGGCAGCCCGGCTCGCTGCCGACGGCGTAGCCCCGGTGTGGGGCGAAAAAGCACAAAGGATCGTAGCCCCAGTAGTTCGGCTGCGCCAGCCTCTGCCCCAGGCAATCAAGAATCGGGAACTCGTGTACCGGCATCAGTTCGACGGCCGTCACCCCCAGCGACTTCAGGTAGGGGATCTTCTCAATGACGCCCAGGTAGGTGCCGGGATGCTCGACCCCGCTCGTGGGCGACTGGGTGAAGCCGCGGACGTGGATCTCATAGATGATCGTCTCGGCCAGGCTCCGCCGCAGGTGCCGATCGCCCTGCCAGTCGAACTCGTCGTAGACCACGACGCACTTGGGCGGCCGCAAGACCCCCCCCTCGGCCGGCAGAAAGTCGCCGGCAAGGGCCTTCGCGTAGGGGTCCAGCAGCCGGGCTTGCGGATCGAAGCGATACCCCTTTTGCGGCTCATGGGGACCGTCGGCCTGGAAATGGTAGAGTTGCCCCGGCCCTACACCCGGCACAAAGACGCTCCAGACATCCCCCCACCGGTTGAGGTCGGGGTCGAAATCGATAATCTCCGCCGGCTCGGGGTCCGTCGTCGCATCGTAGAGCAATAGCCGCATGGCGGTTGCACTGCGGCTGAAAACGGCGAACTGGACCCCTCCATCGTGCATAATAGCACCATACGGAAGTGGGTGCAGGAACCGTAAGGCAGCATGCCGTTGGGACATGACGGGACACTCGACGCTGCAGGCCGGGAAAACCCCAACATCGGAAGCATAGCACGGAAGGAGGTCAAGGGACATGCTTCTCACCCAGGCCAGGGAAAGCGAGTAAAAAGGGGAGGGCTGGGCGGTCTGGATTCTTGCGCCGAGGCAGAACCCATCCCCAGCCCGCCGGAGTCCCCTTATACTTCGGTAGCCCTCTGGCAAGAAGATGAACCTGAGCGGCTGGTCCCTCCGCCGTTCGCCGATCGGCAGTTCATGGCTTTCGGGATTCTTCGCGCCAACCGCAATCCGCGGATTTTCGACACTTTATCACGGAAATCGGGTAATCACGAAAACCCGAAAGGACGAAAGGCGGAAAAGCGGTCTTGGGTCTGAGGACCTCGGGCACCGTGCGCAGCATGGTCGTGGGGCCGAAGACCCAAGGCCCAAGATCCAACGAGGCCAGGCGCCAGATTGACTCAACGGCTGACGGCTGTTAGACTTCCAAGAGTGGACGGTGGCGGTTTCCACTTGCTGAGTGGTATTGAAGGGAAATGCAATGCACGATTTGACGGAACTGGAAACGGCAGCCGATGCGCTCCCGCCTCATGAGAAGCGGGAACTCTTGCAGTTCCTTGTCTCGCGACTGCGCGAGGAAGGCATCGACGCCCCCGACATGCGCTTGCCGAGCCACAGCGTACTGGAAATCGAGCCCGTGAGCGTCGGCGCCCTCCTGCAACCGTTAGGGCGCGACGATGACCTTCTGGGCGAAATGCTTGAAGGTCGCCGATGATTCATGGGATGGATACGGGTTTTCTGGTGTCGGCGGAACTCGTGGAGCACCCCGACCACGTCGCCGCACGCGCGATCGTGTCTCGGTTGCTCGGCAATGGCGACCGCGTGGCTTTGGCCCCCCAAGTTCTCGCGGAGTTCATCAGGTTACACTCGCAATGGTGCCCCCGGCGGCGTGAGCACTGAGGGAACCCCGCCGGAAATGAGTATTGTGTCCTTGCGCTACGTTGAACTTGGGAAAGGAGGATGGATGTAGGATACACCTTGAAACCTTTCGATGGAACCCTACGGGTAACCAAGCCCGTCCGGAAGAGTTTGGCCAACAGCC
>JBEKCP010000389.1:0-6061 GCA_050014815.1 Thermoguttaceae bacterium
CCGGCGGATGCCACGTGGTCGACCCCTATAACCCGGTGCTGGAGCCGCCGGTGCCGCCCCAACAGCAGGCCCCCTCGGAAAAGGCCAAGGTCTCGCTCCCCTCCTACCGGATCGAGCCGCCCGACATCCTGCAGATCGAGATGCTCAAGCTGGTCCCCTTGCCCCCCTATCGGGCCGAGGTCTTTGACGTCCTCCAGGTCCGCGTCACCAATACGCCGGTCGATCAGCCCATCGACAACTACTTCATGATCGAGGCCGAGGGGACGATCACCCTGGGGCCGATCTACGGGACGGTCCGGGTGGTGGGCATGACGATCGATGAGATCAAGCAGGCCATCGACCGCAAGCTCCGCGAGATGCTCACCAAGCCGGAGGTCTCGGTCCAACTGGCGAGGGTCTCGGGGGCGCAGCCGGTCACCGGCCAGTACCTCGTCGGTCCCGACGGGACGATCAATCTCCGGCAGTACGGGGTGGTCCACGTGGCGGGCAAGACGGTCACGGAGGCCCGGGTGGCCCTCCAGAAGCACCTGGCCCAGCACCTCGACTCGCCCGAACTCTCGGTCGAGGTGGTGGCGTACAACAGCAAGGTTTATTACGTGATTACGCAGGGGGCGGGCATGGGAGACATGGTGCGGCGGCTGCCGGTCACCGGGAACGAAACGGTGCTGGACGCGATTGCGAACGTCAACGGGCTGTCGCAGCTTTCGAGCAAGAAGATTTGGATTGCGCGGCCCGCCCCGAGCCAGTTCGGCTGCCGGCAGGTCCTGCCGATCGATTGGGATGCGATTACCCAGGGGGGCGAGACGAAGACGAACTTCCAGATCCTGCCGGGCGATCGGGTCTTCATCGCCGAGGACCAGGTCCTGTCGTTCAACAACACGTTTGCCAGGGTAACGGCGCCGTTCGAGCGGGTGGCCGGCCTGTTGGGCTTGACCAATTCGACGATTCGCGGCTTCGAGACGATGGGCCGCAGCTACAACCGCCAGCGCAGCGGCTTCTGACGCGAGGCCGGGCCGGCAAGAGGAGTGAGGTACACATGGCGATGCATTTCCGACTCGTTGCAATGGCAGCTTGCTCAGGTCTCGTGGGGACCCTCCTGGCGGCCGGTTTCGCGGGGGCGGCGCCGGCGAGCCCGCAAAGCTACTATCCACCGCCGTGCGGGTGCTGCCCGAATGGAACTTTCGGGTACTACGACACGATCTGGCGGGAGTGGCCCGGACCGCTGGGACCTGCCCGGACGTTTCCGCGGGCAGTTGGCAGCCCGTTGCTGCCGACCCCGCCCGGTACTGTGGAAACGCCGTTGCCCAGGGCGGTCCCCGGCAAGGAGCCTGGCGAAAAAGAGAAGGTTGAGCGGGTCCCGGAGCAAGTTCTGCCGCCCGCTCGCCAACCGGCGGGCCCCGAGGCGTTGCCTTCTCCAGGCCCCAAGGAGGCGCCGGCGCCGTCGAAGCCGGCGGCGGCTCCATCTCCCATGCCCCAGGAAAAAGGGACAGAACCGAAAGAGCCGGCCCCGAGTTTGCCGGCGAAGCCGTCGCCTTTGAAGCCGGCGCCCGGGGAAGAGGAATTGATTCCGGCCGAGCCGACAAAGTCGGATTCGTCTTCTCCGCCGAAGCCCAGTTTGCGGAGCGGCGGCTCGTGGGACAGGGGAGAAGATCGCCCGCTGGCGGCTGCCGCCCCTTCCGGCGCTCGGGCGTCGGCCGGCAGACTCCAGGCGGACTGGGCGGTTGCCCTGTATCCCGAATCGATGGCGGGGGGGCAACTACGGTTGGCGGGCCAGCCCGAGCCGTGCAACGCGGAGGAAGAGATAAGGCCGGTCGGCTACTCGGAACCGCCGGCCGAGAACTCCCGTCCGCTCCTGGGAGGCTATTGCCCCGTGCGGTTGTGCGAGCGCGAGCAATGGGCCCGCGGCGACTCGCGGTGCCAGGCCGTCTACGAAGGCCGGACGTACTTCCTATCGGGGCCCGCCGAGCAACAACGGTTCCTGGCGTCACCGGAGCGTTACGCACCGGCCCGCGGCGGCAACGATCCGGTGCTGGAGGTGGAAGAAGGCCGCCGCGTCGGCGGCAAGCTCACCCACACGGCCATCTACAACCAGCGGTTGTATCTGTTCGCCAGCCCGGCCACCCTCGCACTGTTCCGGCAGGATCCCCAGCGGTATGTCCCGGCGGGGCAACAGTAGCGATTCTAAGGCCGGCTCGGTTACGGCCCATACGGTCCGGATGGGCCGGCGGGCGGTGCGTTGAGGCCGGGGTAGTAGTTCTTGTAGTTGATGTAGTTCGAGGGATTGACGAGCCCCGTCCCCGTCGGGACTTCTTGGCCTCGGCCTTGCAGGGCGGCCCGCTGCTGCTGCAGCATGGCATCCTGGGTGTTCTGGAGTCCGCCGATCTGGGCGCTCACGTGCTGGTTGGTGGATCCTTGATCGAGCTGGGGCCTTACGATCGAATTGTAGTTGTCGATGGTTCCCCCGTTCGTGCCGGTCCGGTAGAGATTCTGCCAGGGGCTCACGGTGGGGGCCGGTTTGTAGCCTTGGAAAGGCCTGTCGTTTAGATTCTGGAGGGGCATGCCTGCGCCAAAGGATGCCGGAGGACGCATGGTGTTGCCAGACATAGGCTGCGAACCGGGCGAGCCGCCCCTCGGTCCGGTCAGATCCGGGGAAGTCGGCATGTTAGGCATGGTCACCATCCCGCGCCCGCCGACGGGCCCCGAGCCGAGGGAGAAACCTTCCCCGCCGGCCGTGGGCGCCGAAGGAATACCGCCGCCGGGGCCTGTCGTCAGATTCGTTGGCTCGGTCGGCATGGTGGCCAGTTGACCTTGCCCGGGGGCCGCCCCAAAACCGCCTCTCCGCAGCGGTTCGCGGGTGCCAAGCGATCCCGGCCTCGATCGGTTGTCCAGCGTTGGGGAATAGGTCCTATTAATGTTCGCAGTCGGATGCTCCACCTCAACCCGCGGCACATACACGGGCGACTGCGTCATGTCTTCTTGCAAGGGAGGCGTCGTATCAACAGTGTCTGGGAGCACCAGACCGCCCATCGTCAGTACATAAATCAGCAGGCTCCCGTTCATGGCCGCGATCCTCCGAAAAGGGTTTTACACCGAGCGGTTCTCTGGTGGCTCGGTGGCACGCCCTGAAAGGGCGTGGCGACTACTCCCCCCACGCCCTTTCAGGGCGTGCCACCCATCGCTCGACGACTAGCAGATCATCAGTTGATTATACGGCACCGCTGGGGCGGAAGCAACGTACCAGGTAGGTATTCCATATCCCCCCGTCCGTGGAGAACCTTGCCGCCACCGATGCCGGCAGCGGCATGCAACCCGTCAAAAACAGACCCGGCAGGCCCGCACCAATGCAATCGGTCCTTGAGAACAAGCGGATCACGGCTGGGCAAATCCTTTTGCCTGGCGTTGCGTGCTCACCTGGCCTTCACTAGCGGGGACAGGGCCTGGAGGGCGTCATCCACCTTGGTCGCCAGCACGGCCGGCGCCAAGTTCACGTCGTTGAGGGATTCGTACACGGGTACGAGCACCCTGAGCAAGCCGTCCCGTTGGGCCTGCTCGGCGGCCGTCTTGGCCAGTCCACCGATTCCCGTGTGCTGGTCGTCGGCGCCCTGGATGCCGGCCAGGATGTCGTGGAGGCAACCTTTCAGGCGGCGGCTGTTGGGAGACCCCTTCTGCTCGTCGGTCAGGGCTTGTTGCGCCAGGCCGCCCAGGGCCTCCAGGTACGGCCCCGCGGCAATGGCCGCTCCGTCATAGCTCAGGCGGCCCAGGGCATGGGCCGCTCGGCATCGCTGGGCCGGGGGAAGCTTCGTGTCGCGAACCATCGTCCCGAGGGCCTTGGCCGCCGCGGCGTTGTTGCCCGCCGAACCCAGCAGGCCGAGCACCTCGGCCGCCTGGGCGCGAATCCAGTTGCGTCCGTCGGCGCTGTCATCCTCGGGCACGGGCTTCTCGGCAATAGCGGTCATCGCGGCAACGACCGAAAGGAGCATGGCGGGGTCCGAGATCCCGACCAGGTCCAGATTGGCATGCCGGATCAATCCGACCATGGCTGCCACGCGAACGGCATCCAACTGCTTGGCGTCCTGGACCGTCTCCACGAGCACAGGCACCGCCGCCGGCACGTTCAATTCGCCGATCATCAGCATGGCATTCACGCGGGTCGCCGGATGATAATGCTTCGCTTCGGCCTTAGCCATCCGATGCATGTGCTCCAGCGTCAACTTGCTGAGCGACTCGTAAACTTGCTGCCCGTCAGTGCCTTTGGCCGCCATTGCCAGGTCGTTGCGGAGGTCTCGAATCAAGTCGGACCTGGGCGGATTGCGGCTCCAGAACTTGGACTGGGTGAAGCGGGGAAAGAAATCCTTCACGTAATAATTGGCGAGCGAGTTCTCTTCGTCGGCGTCTGCGAAGGTCCCCCGCTTAAGGACTGTCGTTTTCTGCGAGAATGTCACGTGGGTCGACGGGTCGCTTGCATACGCCTGCGTGCCGCCCTCCTCCTTCGGCTCCTGCGCCCCCGCGGGGCTGCCTGCACACACCATCCAGGCGGCTGCGATCACGAGCAAAACCCGGGGGGACTGTCCCGATTTTCGTGTCAGCGAAAATGGGACTGTCCCCTTCGGGCCGCCGAAGGGACAAACAGACCTGAACCCAGAAAGCTTCACCATGCGATTCCCTTGACAAACCGCAGCAGTAACCGTTCACGGTCCCTAAAGTCGCCTTTCGCTCCGCGAAAGTAGCGCTGCTTTCGCGGAGCGAAAGGCGACTGTCTACGCTGAATCACGGGCAAGCCGCTAACGGCCCGTGAACGGTTACCCGCAGCATTCACAAAGACAACCGGCGCCGGGCGCCCTGCCAAACCACGCATATTAAACCGTGCGCGGGGAGTAGCGACATGTTTCCGAAGGCGAAATGTCACGGTTCAGCCCGCGCACACTATATATAGGCTACCAATGATGAGCAAGACCTGTCAAGCTGTATCGAGAATACCCACTTTGGCGGTGTAGGTATAGACGGAAAAAGGGGACAGGTCCAATTTGCGCCAAGCACCCGGAGGGCCGCTGTGCGGCAAATTGGACCTGTCCCCTTTTTCCGGCGGTAGAATTAGTTTGATGACGCTGCTTTACGACGATCCCTGCTTCCTGGGCCATGCGACGGGACAACATCCCGAGCGGGCCGCGCGGCTTCGGGCCATTGCGGAGCGCCTCCAGGCGACCGGCCTGGGCGACCGGTGCGTCCGGCCGGAGCTGAAACCGTGCGACCGCCGCCGGCTCGCCCGAGTCCATTCGCCCAAGTACATCGACGAGATTTGGGCGCTGGCCAAGTCGGGCGGAGGGTACGTCGATGCGGACACCATCGTCAGCCCCGCCTCCTACGACGTGGCCCTGATGGCCGCCGGGTCGGTCGTGGATGCCGTGGAGCGAGTGCTGCGGGGTGAAGATCGGACCGCGCTGTGCCTGGTCCGCCCGCCCGGACACCATGCCATGGTCGATCGGGCCATGGGTTTCTGCCTCTTCAACAACATTGCGATCGGCGCGAAGGTGGCCGCCGAGGAGTTCCGCCTCGATCGCATCCTCATCGTCGACTTCGACATCCACCACTGCAACGGCACGCAGGCCACGTTCTGGGAAGATCCCCGCGTCGGGCTGCTGTCGATCCACCGTTGGCCGTTCTATCCTGGGACCGGCAGCGAGGACGAAGAAGGCGGCGGGCGGGCGCGGGGCACCAAGCTCAACCTGCCGATCGAGTTCGGCACGCCCAGGGAAGACACCCTGGCGGCCTTCGCCTCCAACCTCCAGAAGTTCGCCGATCGCATGAAGCCGCAACTCGTGTTGGCCAGTGCGGGCTTCGACGCCCATGTGAAGGATCCCGTCGGCAACCTCGGGCTGGAGACCGAGGACTTTGTGACGATTACCGATCTGATCCTGGAAGTGGCGCGGGCGCACTCGGGCGGCCGCCTGGTCAGCGTCCTGGAGGGAGGCTACAACCCTCCGGTGCTGGCCGAGTGTGTCGGGGACCATTTGCAGCGGATGCTCGAACCAAAGTAGGGTGGGTCGAACGAAGTAGGGTGGGG
>JBEKCP010000390.1:0-6051 GCA_050014815.1 Thermoguttaceae bacterium
CGCCCATGCCGTACATCCCGCCCGTGGTCCATGCGAACGGGTATCCTTGTCGAGGCGTGTTGTTGCGAGGCTGCGACTTGCTGGATGTTCTGTTTTTGGGAGATGCGTTGGGCTTACCGTTGTCCTTGAGGTTCGACGAAACGCCGCGATCCCCGCTCCACTCGGCGACATCGGCATCCCACATGCGAATCACGTCGGAGAGGTTGCTAGGGCGGCCGCGCCGCTTGTCTTGCCCCAGCGTGCCGACGCGCTCGCCAAACGGACTGTGAGTGACGGTCGCCGATGCGGGCGGTGGGATGCCGAACTCGCGGTACTGGGCCGGCGATTCGAGTACGATCAGCGACGTATAAGGCGTAACCATGCTGAACTGCTTACCCAGTTCCAGAATCTTGGCCTCGTTCTCCTCGGCGAGAACCATGAGGTCAGTCAGTTTCTTCTGCGCCCAAAGCCGCTTGAGCACAGAGCCCTCTTCGGCTTGGGAAGTCTGAATGTGGAAGCTCCGTTGCCGAAACACCTTTCCCATTGCCCCATAATGAAGCGTGATCTTTGTCTCGGCCGTCGCGAGCTTGCCGACGAGGATGAAGCGGCCATCGACAGGTTGGGGCGACTGGGGGAAGACGTTCGATGACTCGCCGTCATCCGCCGTCGCCCCAAGGAAACAGTACGGCGACTGGCCAATGGCCGGGACAACCTTGGCGTCTTTCCAGTGCGCCAGGTTGAAATAGCGGCCGCCGCTGGCCATTGTCAGCCCGTGCAATAACGCATGGTTGGAAGCCGGGTCTGCTGAGAAGGCGTACACTGGAGCATCCAACTTCGGGATCTCTTCCTTGCCGAACGTAGAAATCCCGTCTGAGAACAGCAGGTACAGGTCCGGCGAGGAACTGCCCAACGGGTGGATTGCCCCCAGTCTGGTGCCGCCGTCGTACTGGATTGCCTGGATCTCCTTCAACAGCGAACTCGGCTCGGCATCCGAGAGGACGAGCCGCTTGGGCTCTCCGAGGGTATTGGCAAAGGTGACGAGATCGACCGCGATCGGCTGGACGGGCCCGCGGCGGAGGCTCTCGAAGTAGGCACGCAGCATGCCAATCTCCCGATCATGATCCGCGCCGGCCCGAGAACGGGACGCATCCCAAAGGATCACGATGTGCTTTGGGGCGGGGGTACGCTGGAGGGCCGGGATCTCGGGGAAATCCTGGATCGCAAAGTAGGCAGGGCCGCTCCCGGCCTTCTCCACGAGTACGTGCGATTCCTTGAACTTTGGCAACGCCAACACCAGGTCGTGATTCAGGAGGACATCCGCCGCCCGGCCTTCCGCAATGTAATTGTCCTGTGCTTTCATGAACTTGCAGTCCTTCAGCGGGCCTTGGGTAACCTCTGGCGGCGTCGATGGTCTGACCACCTCGATGCGCAGGGCGAACTCCTTCACGGACTGCTGGTAGTTCAGGGGCAAGTGATACACCGGCTCGTGACGGCCGCCGAGCAGCTCGGACAGGTATTGCACCCGGATGGTCCGGCTTCCCTTGGCCGGAACAGGGAAGATCCGCGTCTTGAAGCTGTTCCCCACGAGCCATTCTGCCAGCCCCGGGTCGATGCGGCGGCGAGCAATCTGCTCGAACACCTCCCGGCCCCTCTGCCTTTCTACTGCGACCCCATCGACCATCGTTCCTGCGATGTCCAGCGAGTAGCCGCTGATCGTGGCGCCCTCGGGCAGCGGAAGACAGAAGTCGCCCTCCAGGTTTTGCAACAGTGGGTTGGTGAAGGTCATCGTGCTAGCGGTTTCCGCCACGGCGCCGACGATCCGCACCTCGATGTCGAGCTTCGTCAACTCCAGGCGCACGGCCCGGCCGTCCTGTTGGGCCACCAGCGCCGGTGGCAGCGTCTGGGCTACGAGCGAAGGGCTCAGTAAAAAGAACAACATCAACAAGACCAGCGATTCATGGAACGTCTTCATTGCCTTTTCTCCGTTCAACATTGTCAGACGCAGGGTCTGCGGAGTTCCGAAGTCCGCAGACACCGCGCAAACCGTCCTTCGGCCTGAGGGTGCCAAAGGCGGTCGTGAGCACGATATTCGCGATAAGAAGCAGGCCAGTGCCTACTTTTTGTAACCTGAGCTATGAACCGAGTCTCCAAAGCCTCCGCCCATGCCGCCGAAGCCCGCTGAGAAGGACATGACCTTCTCGGAATCCCGCTTAGTCACCACCAGGCCCCCCTGGCTCTTGCTCTTCTTTTCCACGGCGGCCTGCATGGCAGTGCGGAGGAACTCCCTGGCATCGCTCAGCGTGCAGGGTTTTTCCGCATCCGGCTCTCGGGCCACGTCGAAGGCGTCCAAAGCGTGGCTCTTGAGCAGCTTCGGCCAGACCTTCTGGAAGAGCGGCGTGGATTGGAACACGTCCACCGCCTCCGCTTTGCCGTTGATGGCCACGATGGCCCCGACCACCTGCCGGTGGTTGGCGACGGGTCGCTGGAGGGCCTCGACGTAGCCCTCTAGCTGTTTGAGCACCTGGGGGTTGGTGTAGTTCGCCGTAAAGGCAGAGCTAGTGCTCTGGGCGCCGGAGGAGGCGTTGGCCTCGCCGACCTTTTTCCAGACCTCCGCCTGGCCCTTGCCCTCCTGGACGGCGGCCCGCCCGCCCTTGTCCAGGTTCCCGGCGTGCGCGACGAACTTGCCCTGCTTGGCTTCCTCCACGAGCTTCTGCCGGGCCTTGGCGTCCATGGGCTGACCGGACGAACCGGCCAGGCGATCCAAAGCGTCCGAGGTCTCCGTTTCCTCGCGTGCCGCCCACCGGCCGCTCTCCACACAGAAGACTTCAATCGACACCGGCTTCTTGCCGGGCGGGATGATCGCCTCTACGCCAATCGTCCGATCCTGTTGGCCGCCGTAGATGATCTCGCCGGGCATGAGGTATAGCGGCCTGTCGGACCGGTTCAGCACCATCAAGTGGTTGACATCCGCGTTTCCCTGCTGTCCTCCGCCGAACGGGTCGCTGTCGGCCGTCCGTGCGACTGGAGATGGCTGGCCCTGCTGCGGCGGAGCCGCGGGCGGATTGACTCCCGGCGCCGGTCGCTCGGGGACAGCAGGCGGGGCGAAGGGATCTGCAACGGCCGCGCCTGCCCGTGTTCGTGTTGAAGGCCCTTGGTCCCGCGAGCCCACAGGACGATCCGCGACTGGGCCAGCCGCCGGTTGTCCGGCCGCGCCCGGTTGGGCGCCGACCTCGAAGACCTGGACCGTTCCGGCCTTCAAGCCTTCGTCGAGCGTCAAGTACCGATCTTCATTTCTCGGTGCTTTGGACGCGACGGGGAAGACGATCAGGTTCTTATAGCGAACCGGATCGCCAATGACAAAGTCGCCGATCCCGGCTTCGTCGGGCTGTGCAGCACTCGGTTTTCCCGACTGCTGCCGTGGAGCCGCCGGATCTTTGGCCACGGCCGATTGGCCCAGAGCGCCTGCCAACGCGCAGGCCAGCACTGCTGCAACGAGACGTTGCATGAGACACCTCCTCTCTGACTGATGGGACAGGTATTCCAGGGTAGCCGAGTTCCGGGTCGGCTCCCATTACTGCCAAGACTGTCAACTCCAGCCGAGCGAATCGGCCGCGTGCAAAGGAGCGGAATTATGCAACCGAAAGCTGAACGAAATAAGCGCACCGAGCGGTGAGTTCAGCCCGAGAAGAGCCCACTTGCCCACTATTATAGCACAGCCATCCGATGCCACAATAACCCGGTTGGGGAGGTCGCAACAGATTGACAGGTTCGGTCTTGTCCAACACGAAGGCGGAGCACGCAATGCCCGATCTGGAGCGGCCAACCGGGGCCCCTGCCCGGAAAAGGCTCCTGGCACAAGTCACGGATGTCGCTCGGACTCAGCTACCTTGAGGATCATCTTTCGCGCCATCCAAAGAAGGATCAGCCCGAACACGCCGAAGGAGCAGTCGATCAGCCGCCAGAACCACGGGATTCTACTGCGCCACGGCCGCCTGTACCACGCCCGGAGGCGTGCCCGCAGGGCCTCAGCGGGCGGGCGGCGTTGGCGGCGTCCAATATATCGTGCAGTTCGGCAATGCCTCCTGAAGACCTTTTATTCCGGCGCCGGTGACCTTGGTTGCCCGCAGGTTCAGCGTATGGAGTTGGGGCAGCGCTTGAAGATGCACCAGTCCGGCGTCGGTGATCCTTTCTCCCAGGTACAGCGATTGGAGTCGGGGTAACCCTTGGAGGTGAGCCAGCCCGGCGTCGGCTACCTTGGTTGCCCGCAGATTCAGCGTATGGAACTGGGGCAACCCTTGAAGATGTACCAGTCCAGCGTCGGTGATCCTTTCTCCCAGGCTCAGCGAGCGGAGGTGGGGCAACCAGTCGAGATGCTCCAGCCCAGCGTCGGTGATCTCGGTTCGCGTCAGGTCCAGCTTGACAACATTCATGAAGAAGTCGTCCCCCAGCAACCGTCGCAGCCACGGGTCTCCTGGCGGTTCCGCCCCTGAGATTTCGTTCCCCGACACGTCAAACTGATAGTCGCGCCACACCGTGCCGCCCATATTCTCAATCTCCTCGACCGCCGTTTTTTGCTTATCGGCCTGCTCCATCTTCACGCCGAACCAACCGCACAGAATCAAGAGCAGCACCAAGAATAGCGACTGCCACAGAAGGAAGTCTCGATACCAGCGGAGTCTTGGGCGAGCGGTGTCGGCCATGCCAATCAATATAGTCGTTTCCCAAGGGAACTGAAACAACAACACCCGTCCGCAGCCGAAACTACGAAAGGGTGTTGTGGCTGCATTGCGAACAGCATGATCTTGGACAATTACCTCGGCTTCCGCCGCCGCAGCGTCGTGGTTTTCATCGCCTCCAGTCTGGCGAGAGCCTCACGTCTGCCAAGGCCCCGCACCGCCACCAAGCCAGCGAATTGCTTCTGTCGTGGTCGGGACTTCCCCGATTCCCAACGGTAGACGGTTATTGGCGGGCCCGAGAAGTTGTCTGTGGATTGCGGCCACCCCCCGAAATGCCCCTTCAGGGTGAGCAATCCTCGCCGGCGCGGCGTGAAACGCAATGGAGTGACCGTATTCCGACCTGCCACCGGGATACCCCGACCGCGCTGTCCCAAGCGATCCAGGCAACAACATCGCAAACGAGGAAAAAGACAACGATCCACTTGCTTTCCCCATTCCGCGTCATACAATAGGCTACTGGGTGGAGGGACAGTGAACTCGAAAGCCGCTCCGCCCGAAGTGAATTGGAAGTCGTCGGACGACTAGATAAAGAGCAACTCGGCTCTGCCGGGGGGCTTGTTGAAGAGTAAGCCGACGTGGTCGAACGCCCGAGGGTGTTCCGCCACGTCGGCTTTTTTGTTTCCAATTACGAGAGCAGCCTCTAGGAATAGGTGGCACCATCATGGGTGGCGAGACAGACGTGGTGAAAGGCCGAATCAAGGAAGCTGCCGGCGCGATGACGGGCAACGACGATCCGTGACGACAAGGTTCGCCTTGGGATCAACAAGGCCCAGGACAACTTCAAATAACCGACAGCCCCGCCGGTGCGTGTCCGGATGTCGGGGCGGGTGTGGTTCCCATGGATACCGGAGGATTTGATCATGAGAAGGCGAATTGTGGCAGTCGGATTGGCGGTCGCGGCCCTGCTGGGGGGCGTAGCTCTCACGAGCGGCGCTGAGCAAGAGGCCCCCAAGATCGAGCCCAAGGCGGATGAATGCCTCAAGGCCATGTCGAGCTATCTGGCGGGCCTCAAGACGTACTCGTTCCAAGTGGAGGAGTTCGTTGACGAAGTGCAGGACGACGGTCAGAAACTTCAGTTCAGCAACCAGCGCCATATGTCGGTGAGCCGGCCCGACAAAGTGTTCGGTGAGACCGAGGGGGACACGGCGAACTCCCTGTTTTACTACGACGGCAAGACGGTCACCGTCTTCGACCGTGGACAAAAGACCTACGCCGTCGAGAAGGTGCCTGGCACCATCGACGCGATGCTCGACGATCTGCACGACCGATTCGACACGCACCAGACCCTGGCCGACTTCCTGTTTGCCGACCCCTACAAGGTGTTCACGGAACACGT
>JBEKCP010000391.1:0-6049 GCA_050014815.1 Thermoguttaceae bacterium
GGGCTCGTGCGCCTGGGGCTCGACACGCCGGTGGTCCGCGGCGTCACTCTTCAGGCGGCCACGTGGAGCGGCCGCTACGGACTGGAGGCCGACCCAATGGATCGCGTCACGGCGGGCGACGTGATCCGCCTCTTGGTCGAGCAGGGCGACGGCCGGCTGGCGGAGGACGACTTCAAACCGCTGCCGTGCGGCCACCCGAACTGTTGCAGCTTCACGTTTCTCACCCGTCGCGGTTCGCGGGCGCCCCTGACGCGGATAGTCCGCTACGAGGACCACCTGGATCAACTGTCGGACCGCATCCGGTTCGACCTGGCGGACGCCCGGCGATGTTGCGGGCCGGACTGGCGCCGCGAGGATTTCTTGCGGATCGTCGTCAAGCCGTTCATGGACGCGTATACTTATGATGAACAGCGCGTCCGCGAGTGCTGCATTCACGTGATCCGGCCGGGCGGCACGGCCGTATCGTTCTGCCGGTTCAACGCCCTGGAGCGGCAGCGGGCGCCCGAGCCGCCGGCCTATCTTGACGGTCAGGATCGGCAGTTTTGTAGGGTGGGTCGAGCGGAGCGAGCCCCACCATGAACACCGCGGCGAACAATTCTGGTGGGGCTCGCCGACCAACGCTTCGCGTTGGTGCCCGTCGACCCACCCTACTTGCTTGAGGGAGGCTCGACGTGCTGCCCGGACCAATCTTCGCGGTCGAACTGCTGACCACCGCCCGGCGGGCGCGGTACTTCCTGCTCCGCGCGCTGTACGCGAGCATCCTGCTGGTGGCATTCGGGATAGTGTACACGGAGTCCACTCGATTCAGCTCCGGGATGGACGACATCGGCCGGATCGCCAACTTCACCGCGGCCTTCTTCCAGACCTTCTCGGTCCTCCAACTCCTTGCCGTGGTGGTCATGGGCCCCGCCATGGCCGCCGGCACCATCGCAAGCGAGCGGGAGCGGAGGACCATCGAATACCTCTTCACCACCACGCTCACCGACACGGAGATCATCGTCGGCAAGCTGGCCGCGCGGTGCCTCCACATCGGGTACCTCGTGCTGGCGGGCGTGCCCGTGCTGGCCATCGCCATGCTCCTGGGCGGCATCTCGCCGGACGCCCTGTGCATCCTGCTCCTGATGACGCTGAGCACCTTGGTCACGGTGGCCATGATCTCGACGGCGATTTCGGTCTTTTCGGCCCGGGCCTCTCAGGCGGTCATTAAGGCGTACCTCGTGCTCTTCGTGCTCCTGGTCCTTCCGCCGCTGGCGTATGGGCTGCAAATGGGTTTCGGCGTCACCTGGTTCGCGCCGGTCAACGACCAACTGCTGGCCGCCAATCCGTTCCGGGCGTTCGTCGAGATCAATTCCGCCGGCAGCGGTCCGGGCGCCTGGGCAATCCTGGGGGCTATGGCCCGCAACCAGCTCATCGCGGGCGCCGCCGTGCTGGTGCTGGCTTCGTTCATGATGCGGCGGGTCTACAGGCGGCAGCAGGAGACGGCCACCCGCCGGCGGCGTTGGCGGTTCCAGCTCTTCCGCGGGGCGGTCGGCAACAGCCCCATGCTCTGGAAAGAAATCCATGCCGAGCCCGCCGCCAGCCGACTGGGATGGGTGGGACTCGTGGCCATCGGGCTGCTCTTGGGGGCCGTGATAGCTCTGACGTACTTCACGGCTTCTGAGACATTGACGTCGACCTACTCCAGATCGGCCGAAAACTATCTCGGGTACGCGGCGGGGATGGGAACGTTTATCGAGTGCCTCGGCCTGCTGCTGCTGGGGGCCCGCGCCGCCGGCTCCGTCACCTCCGAGAAGGAACGGCAGTGCTGGGATTCGCTCCTGGCCACGCCCCTGGAGGGGCGGCCGATCGTCAACGCCAAGGTGCTGGGCAGCATTTGGGCGCTCCGCGGGCTCGCTCTGCCGCTGGCGATCGTTTGGGTGCCCGCCCTTGTATTCGCACCGCAGTTCCTGTTGGCCCTCTTCTTCAACCTGGCGACTTTCCTGGTCCTGGCGATGGCGGTCGCCTCGCTGGGCGTGAAGATATCGCTTTGGGCGAAGAATTCTGTCCGCGCCATGGGCCTGACCGTGGGCATCGGGGTCTTCGTCGGCGGCGGGTATCTCTTCTGCTGCACGCCGTTGATGTGGGCAGGACCCGGCGACGGCATCGAGATCATCCTTGCCCCGTGCATTCCGTTCCTGCTGGCCTTCCCGGGCATGATCGCGGCAAAGGGGTTTCCGACGCACGAGCCCGCGATTGTGTTTGCCTATATCTTCGGGAATATCGGCTACCTGGTGGTTGCCGCGGTCTTGTACAACATGGCCGTCGGCGGGTTTGATCGCATGGTGGGGCGGACCGTCCCGGGAGATAGAATGCGGCGCGACGGACCCGGCGCTGGTGGGATGCCGCAGTCGACGGTGAATTGAGGAGCGAGGACTCTGCGAAGCCGCAAGCGGCACAAATCTCAAATCTCAAATCTCAAACAAATCCAAAATCCAAAATCCAAAATCCAAAATCTCACCCCCTCGCCCGCCGCGCAACCCGCACCTGGGCGCGGCCCTGGGCCACCGCACGGTCGCGAATCTCGACCAGTTCCGGCGTTTTGGCCCCGCGCGATTGAGCGGACTCCAATTGCTCCTGGGCCACCGCCTCGTCGATCCGCTCAGCCGGCACCGCCCGGGTGGTGAGGACCGACACCACGTCGCCGACCACCTCGACGAACCCGCCCTCGACGTAATATCGCTCGATGCGGCCGTCGATCGTGATCCGCATTTCGCCGTAGCCCAGCCGGCCCACCAGCGGCGCGTGGCCCGGCGCAATCCCGAGCTCGCCGTCGAAGAGCGTCACGGCCACGAACTCCGCCGGGGAGTCGCGGACGGTCTGCTCGGGCGTGACGATGGTGCAGCGGAGTTCGGGCATGGGAGGGATTTTGGATTTTAGATTTTAGATTTTGGATTTGTTTGAGATTTGAGATTTGTGATTTGAGATTTCATTTTTTCGCGGCGGCCTCCAGCTTCGCGGCCTCCGCCGCCGCCTGCTCGATCGGACCGACGTACATGAAGGCCTGCTCGGGCAGGTGGTCCCACTTGCCGTCGGCGATCTCCTCGAAGCTGCGGATCGTGTCGGCCAGCGGGGTGATCTCGCCCGCCTTGCCCGTGAACACCTCGGCCACCAGGAACGGCTGCGACAGGAACCGCTCCATGCGGCGGGCGCGGTGTACGACCAGCTTGTCCTGCTCGCTGAGCTCGTCAACGCCCAGGATGGCGATGATGTCCTGCAGCTCACGGTAACGCTGGAGCGTCATCTGCACGCGGCGGGCGATGTCGTAGTGCCGCTGGCCCACGTACTGCGGATCGAGCACGCGGCTGGACGAGGCCAGCGGATCGACCGCCGGATAGATCCCCTTCTCGGAGATTGCCCGCTCGAGGTAGATGAAGGCGTCCAACTGGCCGAAGGCGGCGGCAGGGGCGGGGTCCGTCGGGTCGTCGGCCGGCACGTAGACCGCCTGCACCGAGGTGATGGCCCCGCGGCTTGTCGAAGTGATCCGCTCCTGCAACTGGCCCATCTCGGTGGCCAGCGTCGGCTGGTATCCGACGGCCGAGGGCATGCGGCCCAGGAGGGCCGACACTTCGCTGCCGGCCTGCGAGAAGCGGAAGATGTTGTCGATGAACAACAGGACGTCCGTCCCGGTCGACTCGCGGAAGTACTCGGCCACGGTGAGGGCCGAGAGGGCCACGCGCAAGCGGGCGCCCGGCGGCTCGTTCATCTGGCCGAAGACCATGCAGGTCTGGTCCAGGACGCTGCGGCCGGTCTGGCCGATCTTGGCCTTCTGCATTTCGAGCCAGAGGTCGTTGCCCTCGCGGGTCCGCTCGCCGACGCCGGCGAAGACGGAGAATCCGCCGTGGCTGCTGGCGATTCGGGCGATCAGTTCGGTGAGGATGACGGTCTTGCCCAGGCCGGCCCCGCCGAACAGTCCCGCCTTGCCGCCGCGCACGAACGGCGTCAGGAGGTCGATCACCTTGATGCCCGTCTCGAAGACCTCCGTCTTGGTCGAGACGGCGGTCAGCAGCGGGGCCTCGCGATGGATCGACCAGCGCTCGTCGGCCTGGATGGGGCCGCGGTTGTCGATCGGCTCGCCCAGGAGGTTGAACACGCGGCCCAGGGTACACTTGCCGACCGGCACGGTCACCGGGGCCCCGGTGTCGACGCACTCCATGCCGCGGACCATTCCGTCGGTGCCGCCCAGCGCGACGCACCGGATCCGCCCGCCGCCCAACTGCGACTGGGCCTCGCCGGTCAGGCTGACCCGGATGCCCTTCTGCTCGCCGGTGACGGTGATGGCGTTATAGATGGCGGGCACGCGGTCCTCGGGGAAGTCGGCGTCGAAGGTCGAGCCGATGATCTGGGCGACGCGGCCGGCGGTCCCGGCGGGCGATCCCGGAGCTCCTTGGTCTGGCGGCGAACCGTGCACCGCATCCTTCGGAGTCAACTTAACCATTGCGTCTCCTTGTTCCCAAGCTCAGGCAGTGCAAGACGTGAAAACGAGTACAACATGGCAGAATGTAAAATGCAAAATGTAGAATGCAAAATGCAAAATACGGAAAGCTCTACTGTCTCCCTTTGCCTTTGTTCGTCCTTGCGGTGAGCAAGGACTGGGCAAAGATCTTGCACAATTGCGTGCATTCGTCCTCCAGGTCCGCCATTTTCTTCGTCGAGAGCAACTCGCTTTCCACAATCAGGCGAATCCAGAATCGCGATTCTCGCAATTCCTTCAGGCAAATACTCAGCTTATGTACGAAGTCTGCGCGGCTCTCCGCTGCGCATCCTTCTTCGTAGTTTGGAGCGGCGGATGTTCCCGATCGGATCAACTGCGCGGCGATATGGCGCCCCAGTCGCGTTGCCGGCAGGGCATTTACGACCTTTCCCACTCGGACGGCAAAACGCAATAGCCGCTCGGAAAGGTCACATGGAATGCGTGCCGCCGACGCTTGACCGTCTTTCGAGGCCCCGTCCTCTCTGCATTTGTCATTGTGCATTTTGCATTTTACATTTTGCATTTTACATTCATTTGCTCAGCGCCTCCGCCCCGCCGATGATCTCCAGGAGCTCGCCGGTGATCTGCGACTGGCGGGCGCGGTTGTAGGCCATCGAGAGGCTGCCGATGATCCCGTCGGCGTTCTCGGTGGCGTTCTTCATCGCCATCATCCGCGCGATCTGCTCGCTGACGGCCGCGTCCAGGAAGCACTTGAACAACTTGACCTTGAAGCTCGCCGGCACGACTTCGTCGACGATGCTCGCCGGCGAAGGGAGCAGATCGTACCGGATCCGGGTCTCCGGGCCGCCGTCATCGTCCGCCCCCAAGGCCGCCAGGGGCAGCAGCGTCTCGACCACGGCATGCTGGCGGCTGAGGCTCTCGAACCGCGTGTACGCGACGTCGAGCCGGTCCAGTCGGCGCGTCGCGTACGCTTCCAGGTAACGGTTGGCCAGCAGCTCGACCTCGCCGAAGCCGGGTTTGTCCTCGAAATGGGTGAACCGCACGTCCATCGGGATCTTCCGGAAGCGGAAGGCCCCGATGCCCCGTTTGCCCGAAACCTCCAGGCGGACCTCGCGCGAGACCGCCTGCAACTCCTGCTGACGGGCGACCGCCAGCCGCAGCACGCCGGAATTGTACCCGCCGCAGAGCCCGCGGTTGGCCGAGAGCACCAGCAGTGCCGCCCGCGGCGTCTCGGGCCGCGGCTCCAGGAGCGGGTGGGTCACCTCCAGGCCGCTCCGCCGTAGGTGGCCCACCAGGGCGGTGATCCGGCGGGCGTAGGCCGAGGCGGCGATTGCACGGTCCATCGCCCGCTTGAACCGCGCGGTCGAGATCAACTCCATCGTCCGCGTGATCTTGCGGATGTTGCGGATCGACTTGCGTCGGCGGTCGAGTGCCCGGGCTTTGGCCATGGGGGAGGGTTAGGAGTTAGGAGTTAGGAGTTAGGAGTTAGGAGTTAGGAGTTAGGAGTTAGGAGTTAGGAGTTAGGAGTTAGGAGTTAGGAGTTAGGAGTTAGGAGTTAGGAGTTAGGAGTTAGGAGTT
>JBEKCP010000392.1:0-6039 GCA_050014815.1 Thermoguttaceae bacterium
GGCCTCTTCGACGGCTTGCCTTCGTGGCTGCACTTCCTGCACACGCCGCAATTCGAGGTCCATGTCTGGGTCAAGGTGATTTGCTCCCTGACCATGGCGGCGGGCACGGCCGCCGGCGGCTGGCGCATCATCCGGACCATGGGCCATCGGATAGTCCGCCTGCAGCCCATCCACGGCTTCGCCGCCGAAACGGCCGCGGCCACGGTCATCCAGGTGGCCAGCCATTGGGGCATTCCGCTATCGACCACGCACGTCATCTCGGCCTCGATCCTCGGCGTGGGAGCAACCCGGCGATTGAGCGCGGTGAAATGGCGCGTCGTGGGACGCATGGTCTGGGCATGGGTGATGACGCTGCCGGCCACCGCCCTCATCGGCTGCTTGCTCGAATGCTCGCTGCGGATCCTTTAGGATTTTCACGGGAGGACAGGTTTCCATGTCCGTTCACTTGCATCGCCAGATCGAGCGTCTCAGACAGGACCTTCTCTCTGCGTGTGCCTTGGTCGTGGACCAGGTTCACCTCTCCGTGCAAGCGCTCTTGAACCGCGACCGGGACCTGGCCAGGCGGGTGGAGCAGCAGGATCTGGAGATCGACCGTCGCGAAATCGAAATCGAGGAAGAATGCCTGAGCACCCTGGCGCTCTATCAACCCGTAGCTACCCATCTGCGGCTGATCGTTTGCGCGTTGAAAGTCAACAACGACCTGGAGCGGGTCGGCGACATCGCCGTGAACATCGCGCGCAAGGCGATAAGCCTGGCCTCCCTCCCCCCGATAGCGACGCCGTTCGACCTGGTCGCGATGTCGGAGAAAGCCGAAGCGATGCTCCAAGACAGCCTGGATGCGATGGTGACCGAGAACGTCAAGCTGGCCGCCAGCGTGTGTGCCAGGGACATCGAGGTCAACCGGATGAAACACGAGAACCGTGTCAAGGCGGAGGAAATGCTCCGGAAGGACCCCAGCCGCGTTGCCGCCCTGCTCAAACTGCTGGCCGTCTCCCGCAACTTGGAACGGATGGCCGACCACGCCGTCAACATCGCCGAGGACTTGATCTATCTGATCGAGGGAAGGATCGTGCGTCACCAGCAGGTCAGCTAGCGAGGGCTTACCTGGCGTTCTGACGCACCGGCTCCGCTCACTCGCCCGGCCTGTCCGGGAGAGTTTTGCAGATGCGGAGGCCCAGGCTGGCGCTGCGGCCCCTGGGCCCGTCGAAGTAGCGGCGGGCCGACCGGCAGAACGCCGCCTGGTCGCTCCAGCAACCGCCGCGGAGCACCCGGTCCACGCCGGTTGCCGGCCCCGGCGGATCGTCCGCCGGCGAATGCGCGTAGTACCCGCCGTCAAACCAGTCGGCGCACCACTCCCATACGTTCCCGTGCATGTCGTAGAGCCCCCAGGCATTCGGCCTCTTCCAGCCCGCGGGATGCGGCTTGTTGTCCGAATTCTTGCCATACCAGGCATATTCGCCCAGCCCCGACTCGTCGTCTCCATAGCCATAGCGCGTCGTGCTCCCTGCCCGGCAGGCATATTCCCACTGCGCCTCGGTTGGCAACCGGAACTTTCCTCCGCCGGGGTGCGGCTTCGCGTTGAGTTTGTCGAGGAACTGCTGGCAATCGTTCCAACTGACCTGCTCGACGGGGTTCTTCATGACCTCGAAGTGGCTCGGGTCGTTGCCCATGATGGCTTCCCATTGCTGCTGCGTCACCAGATACTTGCCCAGGTAGAAGGGCTTGGTGATGCGAACCCGGTGCTGCGGCTTCTCGCTGGAATAAGCGTCCTTGTCGGACTCGGGCGAGCCCATCAGGAACTCGCCCGCCGGGATCAGGGCCATCTCCAGCTTCACGCCGCGGCCCAGGTCCACGGTGAGTTCTCTCATCGCGCCAGCGGGTATCGGCTTTCCTTTCAACTGCCGCTCGACGAATCGCCGGTCGGCATCCGACAGCTTCCCGATGGGAAGCGTGATCTGCTTGCCGTCCTGTTTCCTGAGCCGGACTTTTCCGTCCTTGAAATCGAGGAACTCGGCCTCGATGGTGTACGTGCCCGTCGAGTCCGTCCATGTCCGCACCTGACGGGCGGACGGTTGTGCCCCAAGGCTCGCCGAGGACGGCGACAGGACCGGCACGCACAGAGCAAGAGCCACGATAGTCCAGCGGGCAGGGCATCTTGAGATCATATTGCACTGTTTTCCCGTAGGTCCCGCTTGCCGAGCGGGACTCTGCAAACCGTTTTTCCGTAGGTCCCGCTTGCCGAGCGGGACTCCGTTTCGCAGAGTCCCGCTCGGCAAGCGGGACCTACTCGGAGTATGGTACTCATTCCGGGACCCAGACCAAACTACCCGATCGGGGCGGTGTTGCCCCCCCTGGAATGGAATCCCTTTTTGTTACAGACCTGTTACACCACACGGGCCCGTCTTCAATTATAATGGACCCTCAGCGTCGGCCTCGGCGGAACGTTCTTGAGGCCCCGAGCGTCCAACGAGAGACTTGAAAACATGCGCATCGTGAGGGGGACAGTCCCATTTTCGCTTGGGCGAAAATCGGGACAGTCCCCGCTAGGAGATCCTCCCATGGCTATGCGATGGTCCCTGATGGTCTTTCTGACGGCGGCGGTTCTGGCTGCCGCGGTTTCGCCCACGGCGGCCCAGGTCGATGCCCAGGCGGCATACCAGCAGGCGAAGGCGGCCTACCAGGCCGCCCGGTTCGCCGAGGCCCGAGACCTGGCCACTAAGGCGACGGAGACCGACCCGAAGAATCCGGAGGTCTTCCTCCTGCTGGGCAAGGCCCTTTACCAGCTCGGCGAGTTGGACGACGCCCTGGCAGCATGGAAGCGGACGCTCGCCCTGGCCCCGCAGGAACCCTTTGCCGCGAAAATGCTCGAAGTGCTCCAGGCCCGGCGGGCTGACACCCAGACGCGGATCAAGCTCGTCGAGGTACTGGTGGCCGAGAGGCTCTTCCCCGCCGCATCGCAGCAGTGCCGCACCCTGCTGGAGGACAAGGCGGTAAGCAGCGCCCAGCGGGCCGCCGTCCTCACGCTCCAGGCCGAGGTGGCCGTCCGCACCGCCCAGCCGGCCGAGGCCCAGAAAATCCTCCGCGAAGTGCTCGCGCTCTATCCCAAAGAGGCCGACCCGATCCAGACGAAACTGCTGTTGGGCCAGGCCAAGGTCTACGCCGGCGGCCCCGGCACGGCCGACGGTCTGCTCCTGTTGAAGGAAGTCGCCGGGCAAGGCGACACGTTGGCGGCGGCCACGGCCCAATGGGAATTAGTCGGCTTCGAGCTCACCAAAGGCGTTGGCCAGGCCCGCACCGCCGCGTATGCCAAATGGGTGGCCGACCATCCGAAGTTTCCGCGGATCGACGAGGCCTGCGGGCAATTGATCACCGCTTATCTGACGCTGACGGTGCAGGGTGAGCCGCCGGTGGCCGAGTCGCCGCTCGGTCCGTCGGACGCCGCCGCACTGGCCGTGGCCGACGAGTTGATCCGCCGGAGCGTGCGGGCGGAGGAAGTGGCCGGGCTGGTCGAGCGGTTCAGGAAGCATTTCGAGTCGCATTACGCTCAGCGGCAGGCATTTTCGGCGGCGGCCGACGGGATCGAGAGGCTATTGGCCTTGCCGCTGCCCCGGCCGTCGCGGCTGATGGCGTTGCGGGCCCTGGCGGCGGACCGAAAGGCCATCGCGCTGGCGAAGCTCGCCAAGGATGCCAAGGCCGGGCGGCTCGCCGCGGCCGATCCGGCGGCGGTCCCGAAGGAACTGGCCCAGGCCGTGGCCGCCTACGACAAGCTCCGCCGGGAAGACCCGGCGGCGCCGCCCTGGACAGACCTCATCCAACTGGCCACCCAAGTTCGGGCCGTTGCCTCCGAAGTGCCCTCGCCCGACCGGGTTACCGCGCTCCGCGGCCCCGACGCTTGGGCAATCGCCATTCTGATGCCTGTGCTGAAGGCGGATCCGGACGCACAGGTCGCCAAGCCGGCGATCGAGATCTGCTACAAGATCGTCGGCGAGTATCAGGCGTTGAATCAGCCGGGGGCCTGGCCGCTGGCGCTGGCGATCGACCGCGAGGTTGTTGGTGCCTTGCCGGCCGGGAGCACGTCGCTTCCGGACGTGCTGGCCCGTCACGCCGCGGTGCTGGATGCCTATGCCAGATACATGCTGGCGGAGAACGTCAAGGCCGGCCGGGACGTTGATAACGCGAAACTTTCGGATGCCCAGAAAGAAATGCTCGGTGCAATGGCGAAACTCGTTGCCCTGGATGCGGCCCGGGCGCCGGCCGTCTTGGGGCAAGTGGCCGAGCACCTCAAGGCGTGGATCCAACGGGGGCACTGGGCCGTCGCCGAGGAGGCCTACGCCGCAATCGAAATCGCCCTGCCCGCCGAGAGCCGCCGCGATGCCCAACTGGCCGTCGCACGGCTCTGGATCGAGCAGACATTTCAGCGGGACCAGCAGTTGACGGCGGTCGGACTGACGGTGCCGCGGGAGTTGGACCCCCTGCTGAAAAAGGCCCTGCTGCGTTGCTACGAGCTGCAGGGTGGACTGGACCTCAACAGCCCCAAGCTGCCGCAGGTCCGCGGCGTTTGGGATTCGATCGTCGCCCACTACAAGGCGCTGGAGTATGAGGACGTCGCGGAGGCGGCGATCCGGGCGAGGCCGGAAAAAGAGAAGGTGGATGCGGCCGACCAGTACGCCGAGTTCCAGGGAATCCGGCTCCAGGAGGATCGGGCGCGGCGGGAGTTGACGCGGCTCTTGCGGCAGTACGGCGCCAGGGAAAAGATCGCCCTGACACCGGCGCTGAAGGCGGTCCTGGCGGCGTGGACCCAGTGGATCGCCGACCGGCCCACCAGCCCTTTGGCCCCGCAGGCGGTCGAGCAAGTTCTGGGCATCGGCCAGCTTTACGAGCGGCACGGGGCGGCCGACGTGGCAGCCGGCATCTACGCCGACTTCGCCAAGTTCTCCGCGGGCGTCAAGGTGCTCGCCCAGTCTTCGCCGGGCCAGCCGGGCACCGCCCAGCGGGTTGCCTACCTGGCCGCTTCCGCACTGGACCGCCAGGCGGCCAAGGTCCTTGCCCGCGCGATGGCGGACCGCAAGCCGGACGATCCGCCGCCGGCGCGGCTCAGCGACGAATACCTGGCCGCAGTCGCCGGGTACAAGGCATTTCTGGCGGCACATCCCGACGGCGCCCTGGCGGGCGACGCCATCCGCCGGATCATGGCGGTGGCGGTCGAGTATGCCAAGATCGACGCCTGGGATGCGGCCGAGAGCGTCTACGCCGACCTCCAGCAAATGAAACTCGCCATCCGCCGCCCGGAGCGGCTGGAGTTCGCCCGGGGCGTCTGCCAATTGGGCCGGGCGATGCCGGCCCACGCCCGGGAAATCCTTGCTGCGCTCGGCTCGGCCGGTCTGGGCGGCGAGGAGGAGAAGGGCGAGGCGGAGACCGCCCTGGCCGCAGTTGCAACTTCATCGCCGGCGCGGCCCAAGGCGCCCGCCGCCGGCCCCGTCGCGGACGAGGGGCGGGTCGTTCTCAATGGCGAGGGGCTTCGCGTCGCGGGCGAACCCGCAAGCGGATCTCGGACCGGGGGCGGAGCGCTAGCGATTGACGGGCGGATGGCGAATCCCAGCATCAACGCCCCCGACACCCATAGCGCCGCAGACGATCCCTTCGCGGCGCCGGCCGGCCAGCCGATGCCCCAGACCGACCAGGCGAAGCAGGACACGCAACTCCTGGCGATGATCCAGCAGCAGGAGTCGAGCCGCTCGGCCCGGGTGGCCCAGTTGCGGGACCAGACGCGGTTTGTCGCCGTCCAGCCGGGAGCCCAGGGCCAAGTGCAGCAGGCGGCCCAAGCACAGGCCGCTCCCTCGCCTCTCTCCGAGGCCGAGCTCAGCCGGCTGGACAAGGCGATCGCCGCCGCTTACGGCATCTTCCAGGACATCCGCAAGAAGTACGCCGACACGCCTACCGCCGCCCAGGCCCGGGGCGAGATCCTGGTGATGGTCGGCTACTGGCGGGGACTGGCCGAGTGGCAGCGGTCGGCGGCCCTGGCGGTCCGGTTCCTGGGCG